>CAYUNQ010000035.1:0-15328 GCA_964446185.1 uncultured Marinobacter sp.
AGCGGGAGCAGCAGGAGCGGCGGGAGCTGAACCCCAGCATCATCGTCCAGCCGGCACAGCAGGGGCTGCGCTATACCAATCCCCGCAGCGCCATGGCTGAGGAGGGTCTGATCCGCCTGCTGCAGATGCAGCCCGATGAAGTGGTCGAGCAAGCGGTGCGTGCGGTGAAGCGTGCGCGCAGCCACGTTGATGACGTCGAGTTTTCCTGTGAAGACGCCGGCCGTTCGGAGCTGGATTTCCTGTGCAGGATTATCGAAGCGGCGATTGATGCGGGTGCCACGACCATTAATATTCCGGATACGGTAGGTTATGCCATTCCCGAGCAGTTTGGTGAGACCATCCACCAGTTGTTGAACCGTATCCCGAACGCGGACAAGGCCATTTTCTCGGTTCATTGCCATAACGATCTTGGGCTTGCGGTCGCCAACTCCCTGGCTGCAGTCACCAAGGGTGCTCGCCAGGTGGAGTGCACCATCAACGGCCTGGGTGAGCGCGCTGGTAACGCATCGCTGGAAGAAATCGTGATGGCGGTGCGTACCCGCCAGGATTTGTTCAATATCGATACCCGGATTGAGACCCAGCATATTGTGCCGGCCTCCCGGCTGGTATCGACGATTACCGGTTTCCCGGTGCAGCCGAACAAAGCCATTGTGGGCGCCAACGCCTTTGCCCACGAGTCCGGTATTCACCAGGATGGCGTTCTGAAGCACCGTGAAACCTACGAGATCATGCGGGCGCAGGATGTAGGCTGGCATACCAATAGCCTGGTTATGGGCAAGCACTCCGGTCGTAACGCTTTCCGTACCCGTCTGCTCGAGCTGGGTATCCAGTTTGAGACTGAAACCGAACTGAACGAAGCCTTTACCCGGTTCAAAGCATTGGCGGACCTCAAGCATGAAATCTTTGATGAGGATCTGCAGGCGATTGCCAGTGATACCCGGCAGACTGAACAGGTTGGGCGCTACGGGCTGGTGTGTCTGCAGGTGTGCTCCGAAACCGGTGTGGTTCCCAAGGCCAATCTTACGCTGACGGTAGACGGCAAGGAGCACACAGTAGCAGCGGAAGGCAGTGGCCCGGTGGATGCCACCTTCAAGGCGATCGAGTCTCTGGTGGATTCCGGCTGCAACCTGCAACTGTATTCTGTGAATAACATTACCAGTGGCACCGATGCCCAGGGCGAGGTAACGGTGCGCCTTGAGCGGGGCGGCCGGATTGTGAATGGCGTCGGTTCCGATACCGATATCATCATTGCCTCCGCGAAAGCTTATATCGAGGCTCTGAACCTGATTGCTGCCGGCGGTATCCGACAGCATCCCCAGGCTGCGGATGTCTGAGCCGGTGGTGGCCGCTATGGTCCGGGTGATCAGGGGGTGATGTGATTCAGACTGAAGCTGAGCGTCAGTTCTATCTTGAGATGTCGGGCATCCGGATGTGGTATGCCCGCAACCCTTTGCCCGGCGCCGCGCCCAGCCCTGATTATGATTTTGGCGTGCAGGAAGCTGAAGTTGCTGTTGTGCCGCGGCTTACCGTTCCGGTGGCGCCCGCAGCCCGGCAGCCGGACCCGGAGAAGGCCTCGCGTAATCGGGATAAGATCGCCCGCTTGCAAAGCCTGATGGCGCCGGCCCCGAAGAATGCCGCGACCGTCACGCCCGTTCCCGAAAAAACAGAGCCTCAGGCTCCGCCGCCTGAGGAGCCGGAAGTTCAGCCGGAAGTGTCGGACACAGCTCCGGAGGCGGATGTCGCTTCGGTTCCGCGCCTCAGTTTGCAGGCCTGGGTCGGGAGCAGGGTAGTCCTTGTTGGTCAACTGTCGGAGGACAGCAGTTTTGCATTGCAGGAATCCCTGGCGCAAAACATTCTTCGCAGTCTTGGTGAGCAGGGGGTTAAGGCCTCCGGCGTGCTGCACTGGCCGCTGTTCAATAACCTGAAGGTCAGCCTGAACGGGCCGGAGCACCTGGCGGTCGCCCTGAAGGCGCTGTTCCAGAATGTGGCCAGCCAGAAAGTGGTTGTTCTGGGCGAGTCCGGCGACTGGCTGGCCGCCGGACTGGGGCGGGAGCCGGATGTTGTTTTCGAAACCTCGCTGGCCACCCTTGCCACAGACCCGGACCGCAAGCGTCTGCTCTGGCAGCTGATTAAGCCGCTGAGGGCGTGATGACGCAGATGTACAATCCGCAAGCGGTCTCTCTGACTGACGCCGGTATCCGGCTGCTGGTGCCCGGGGAGATAGACCAGGTGATGGAGCTCGAGCGCCTCAGCCATTCACACCCCTGGTCCGAGGCGGTGTTCCGTGACTGTTTCAAGGATAATTACCGGTTCTGGGGGCTCGTTAAGGGCCGGGACATTCTTGGGTATGCGGTCATTAACTACATCGTTGACGAAGCCCACCTTCTGAACATCTGCGTGCATCCGCGGTTGCGTGGGCAGGGAGCGGGCCGGCGTTTGCTCAGGCACGCGGTGGCGACAAGTGCCGAAGATCAGATATCTTGCATGATTCTGGAGGTGCGGCAGAGCAACCGGCCTGCCTTCCGGCTTTATCGCAGTGAAGGCTTCGAGGAAATCGGCCGGCGACGGGGCTACTATCCTGATGGCGCCGGTCGAGAAGATGCCAGAGTCATGGCTTTACAGTTCACCTGAGCCCCCTCGGGCCCGTATAATAGCTCGCTTTTCACCCATACCATTCAGGTTTCCGATTTTTATGGCTAACGTTTCCCAGGAAGTGGCAAAGCGCCGCACCTTTGCGATCATCTCGCACCCGGACGCCGGTAAAACCACCATTACGGAGAAGGTACTGCTGTTCGGGCAGGCGCTTCAGAAGGCAGGTACCGTCAAGGGTAAAAAGTCCGGTCAGCACGCCAAGTCCGACTGGATGGAAATGGAAAAGGAGCGGGGCATTTCGGTAACCACTTCGGTGATGCAGTTCCCCTATGGCGGCAAGCTGGTCAACCTGCTGGATACCCCGGGCCACGAAGACTTTTCCGAAGATACCTACCGGACCCTGACGGCAGTGGATTCCTGTCTGATGGTGATCGACAGTGCCAAGGGTGTCGAGGAGCGGACCATCAAGTTGATGGAAGTAACCCGCCTGCGCGACACGCCTATCCTTACCTTTATGAACAAGCTGGACCGGGATACCCGTGACCCGATCGAGTTGATGGACGAAGTAGAGGATGTCCTGAAAATCGCCTGTGCGCCCATTACCTGGCCGATTGGGATGGGCAAGAGCTTCAAGGGTGTTTATCACCTGCTTCGGGACGAAGTGATTCTGTACCAGTCCGGTCATGGTCATACCATCCAGGAAAAGCGGGTGGTAAAAGGGCTGGATAACCCGGAGCTGGACCAGGTGCTTGGTGCCTATGCCAGCGATCTGCGCGATGAAATTGAGCTGGTAAAAGGGGCCTCCCACGAATTTGATCAGGAAGCCTTCCTGGCTGGCGAGCTGACTCCGGTATTCTTCGGCACGGCGCTGGGCAACTTTGGCGTAGACCATATGCTCGACGGGCTGGTGGAATGGGCTCCCCAGCCGCAGCCCCGGGAGACCGATCTGCGAGTGGTTCAGCCCACAGAAGAAGGTTTCTCCGGCTTTGTATTCAAGATCCAGGCCAATATGGATCCCCAGCACCGGGACCGTATTGCCTTCGTGCGTATTGTCTCTGGCAGCTATAATCAGGGCATGAAAGCCCGCCATGTGCGGATTGGCAAGGACGTGCGCTTTTCTGACGCCCTTACCTTCATGGCCGGTGACCGGGAGCACGCTGAAGAAGCCTACGCTGGCGACATCATCGGTTTGCATAACCACGGCACCATTCAGCTTGGCGACACCTTTACTGCTGGCGAAGATATGAAGTTCACTGGTATCCCGAACTTCGCGCCGGAACTGTTCCGTCGCATTCGCCTGAAGGATCCGTTGAAAGCCAAGCAGCTTCAGAAGGGTCTGATCCAGTTGTCGGAAGAGGGTGCGGTGCAGGTGTTCCGCCCGATGAGAAACAACGACCTGATTGTCGGTGCGGTAGGTGTTCTGCAGTTTGACGTGGTAGTGGCCCGGCTGAAAGGTGAGTACAAGGTAGAGGCCGTCTACGAGCCGATCAACGTGGCAACCGCCCGCTGGGTCACCTGCCCGGATGAGCGCAAACTGGATGAGTTCCAGCGTAAGAATCAGGACAACCTTGCGCTGGACGGCGGCGATCGCCTGGCCTATATCGCACCGACCATGGTGAACCTGAACCTGGCCCACGAGCGGTATCCGGATATCCAGTTCCATAAAACCCGGGAGCACTGACCAAACTGCTCCCGGGCCTGGAGGTAGCCATGCGACTGGTGGACGCCCATTGCCATTTCGACTTCCCCCGATTTGACGGGGTTCGGGAGCAGGTGCTGGCAGAAGCCGCGGCCGGCGGCGTCAGAGCGTTGGTGATTCCCGGTGTGCGCCGGGCAGACTGGGAGCGCGTTCAGGCCCTGGCGGCCCCGCAGCGGGGTATCTGGTTTTGTCTGGGTATTCATCCCTGGTTTTTGGCAGAGCATGGTAAGGCAGACCTTGATCAGTTGGAGCGGCTCCTGGCCAGCCGACCTGAGGGCTGCCTGGCGGTTGGCGAGTGCGGGCTGGATGCGCTGAAAGGTGACCTGAGCGAACAGCTTCCCTGGTTTCGGGCCCAGATCCAGTTGGCGGCCCGTTTCGGCTACCCGCTGGTAATCCACTCGGTCAAGGCCCATGACCAGGTGCATGCTGCCCTCAGGGCCGAGCGCTGGCAGGGGCGGGCGCTGGTGCACGGTTTTTCCGGCAGCTATCAGCAGGCGAGTAAGCTGGTGGATCTTGGTTGTTATGTTGGGGTGGGGGGTGTTATTACCCATGACCGGGCCAGGAAAACCCGTGACGCGATTTCGCGACTGCCCGTGGAGGCCCTAGTGCTGGAAACCGACGCGCCCGATATGGCGCCGGCAGGGGTGGCAAAAGGTATGAACTCGCCGGCTGAGCTTCCGGGGATCCTGGAAAGCGTGGCCCGGTTGCGTGGCGACAATGCAGAGCGCCTGGCCGGGCACCTGCTGGATAACGTATGCCGGCTGTACGGGCGCCCTGCAGAGGTTCTGGCGCCGGTAGTGTAAGGGAATAGCGAAACGCCGGGACACAGGGTTGGATTTTATTAAGGGTTCGAGTATACTTCGCGCCCTGGCTTTTCAAGACGATGTCACTATCTCAGCCCCGAATGGTGGCGACGTCAACATACAGGTATGAACCTCCTCCGGATGCCTTGCATGTACCGGTGGTGGTTTTTAACGTTTCTTATATAGCGTTCAAGGCGGAATCAATGAAGACTCTGAGTGCGAAACCAGAAACAGTAAAACGTGACTGGTACGTTGTAGACGCAGCCGGCAAGACGCTGGGTCGTCTGTCAACCGAAATCGCCCTTCGTCTGCGGGGCAAGCATAAGCCTGAGTATACCCCTCACGTGGACACTGGCGACTACATCATTGTTATCAATGCCAGCCAGGTGAAGGTTACCGGCAAAAAGGCATCAGCAAAAATGTATTACAGCCATACCGGCTTTCCAGGTGGAATCAAATCCATCAATTTCGAGAAGCTGGTTGACAAGGCTCCCGAGCAAATCATTCAGAAGGCCGTAAAAGGCATGCTTCCGAAGGGTCCGCTTGGCCGTGCCATGTTCAAGAAGCTGAAAGTGTACGCCGGCGCTGAGCATGCGCATGCCGCCCAGCAGCCCAAAGAACTCGACATTTAACGGAAGGCGAATATGTCTGTAGCACAAAATTACGGTACTGGTCGCCGCAAATCATCCACGGCTCGCGTCTTTATCAAGCCGGGTAGCGGTAACATTTCTATCAACGGTCGCACCATCGAAGATTTCTTCGGTCGTGAGACACTTCGAATGATCGTTCGTCAGCCGCTGGTTGTTGCAGAGTCTGCCGATCGTTTCGATATCACGATCACTGTCAAGGGTGGTGGTACCAGTGGCCAGGCCGGCGCAATTCGCCACGGCCTGACCCGTGCCCTGATGGATTACGACGAAACTCTGCGCCCGGCGCTGCGTAAAGCGGGTTATGTTACTCGTGATGCACGTAAGGTTGAGCGTAAGAAAGTGGGTCTGCGCAAAGCGCGTAAGCGTCCGCAGTACTCCAAGCGTTAATTGGCAGGTTCTGCCGATGGAAAACCCGGTCCTATGGCCGGGTTTTTTTGTCTCTGTCAGACGGAAATATTTTTGATCTGGCGCAGGGATAAGGCAGGCCGGCCGCCTTTCCGGCTTGTAAGCGTGGGGTAATTTCATTACCATTTCAGCGCTTACATTTTCGGGTTGTGATGTCCTTTTCGAAGCGCAGTGTCGGGTTTTCCGCATCTGTGCCTCGCCTGATGGGAGAAAACCATAATGAGTAATGGCGACGTGAGCCAAGGCCGGCGCCGATTTCTGATCGGTGCCACGTCTGTGGTAGGTGGTGTCGGCGTCGTCGGTGCAGCCGTTCCTTTCGTAGCGTCCTGGAATCCCAGTGCGAAAGCGGAAGCAGCGGGTGCACCGGTAACCGTCAACATCGACAAGATTGAGCCAGGCCAGCAGATCACCGTAGAGTGGCGTGGTAAACCGGTTTGGATTATCCGGCGTACCCCAGAGATGCTCGAGAATATCGAGAAGATCACTCCGCGACTGAAAGATCCTGAGTCTACGGCAACCAGCCAGCAGCCGGAGTACATCGGTGGGCCTACCCGCTCCCTGAGGCCGGAGTTTGCTGTGCTTGTGGGTATCTGTACCCACCTGGGCTGTGTACCGACTTATCGTCCGGAAGTGGCTCCGGCGGACCTGGGCGACGAGTGGCTGGGCGGCCTGTTCTGTCCGTGTCACGGTTCCAAGTTCGATTTGTCGGGCCGGGTATTCTCCGGGCAGCCGGCACCTCTGAACCTGGAGGTTCCGCCTTACCGGTACGACAGCGACACGACCATGACCGTTGGTCTTGATCCGGAGGCAGCGTGATGCAGAAACTTCTGAATTGGGTAGATGAGCGGCTGCCGGTCGTCGATGCCTGGAATAAACACCTGGCGAAGTACTATGCACCGAAGAACTTCAACATGTGGTACTTCTTCGGTTCGCTGGCCATGCTAGTGCTGGTTAACCAGCTGGTTACCGGTATCTGGCTGACCATGAGCTACAACCCGTCTGCAGAAGGCGCTTTTGCTTCTGTGGAATACATCATGCGTGATGTGGAGTGGGGCTGGCTGTTGCGCTACCTGCACTCTACCGGTGCCTCTGCGTTCTTCGTGGTGGTCTACCTGCATATGTTCCGTGGTCTGATGTACGGCTCCTACCAGAAGCCGCGCGAGCTGATCTGGATCTTCGGCATGCTGATTTACCTGGTGCTGATGGCTGAAGCCTTCATGGGCTACCTGCTGCCCTGGGGTCAGATGTCATACTGGGGTGCCCAGGTTATCGTTAACCTGTTTGGTGCTATCCCGGTTATCGGTGAAGACCTGTCTCTGTGGATTCGTGGTGACTACCTGATCTCCGGTATTACCCTGAACCGCTTCTTCGCACTGCACGTGGTTGCCCTGCCAATTGTTCTGCTGGGTCTGGTTGTCCTGCACATCCTGGCGCTGCACGAAGTTGGCTCCAACAACCCTGACGGTATCGAAATCAAGAAGAACAAGGACGAAAACGGCATTCCGAAAGACGGCATCCCGTTCCACCCTTACTACACCGTGCATGACCTGCTGGGTGTGGCGGTATTCTTCTTCATCTTCTTCATTGTCGTGTTCTTCTTCCCGGAAATGGGCGGCCTGTTCCTCGAGAAGCCGAACTTCGAGCCCGCTAACAACCTGAAGACGCCTGAGCACATTGCCCCGGTATGGTACTTCACACCGTTCTACGCCATGCTGCGTGCCGTCACGGTTGACTTGTTCGGCCTTGATGCGAAGTTCTGGGGTGTTGTGGTGATGGGTGCGGCAATCGCTATCCTGTTCGTGCTGCCATGGCTCGACAGAAGCCCGGTTCGCTCCATTCGCTACAAGGGCTGGCTGAGCAAGATTGCCCTGGCGATCTTCGCGGTGAGCTTCGTGATCCTTGGCTACCTGGGTATTGTTCCGGCAACGGAAGGTCGTACTACGGCTGCGCAGATTCTGACTGCCTTGTACTTCCTGTACTTTATCCTCATGCCGTTCTACACGCGCATGGAGAAAACCAAGCCAGTTCCAGAAAGGGTGACAGGATGATGAGAAAGCTTATTTTCGGCCTCGTTTTCGCCATCCTGCCGGCCATCGGCCTGGCAGCTGGTGTCACGGTTCCTCTTGACCCGATGGAGCCGGATCATACCAACAAGGAATCCTTGCAGCGTGGTGCCGCACTGTTCACCAACTACTGCATGGGTTGCCACTCCATGGAATACGCCCGTTACAAGCGTGTATCGGATGACCTGGAGATTCCTGCCCAGTTGTTCGAGGAGAACCTCATTTTCACCGGCGCAAAGATCGGTGAGCTGATGAAAAACTCCATGAACAAGGGCATGGCCGCTGGCTGGTTCGGTGCTCCGCCACCAGACCTGACGCTGGAAACCCGTGTGCGTGGTGAGTCGTGGGTTTACTCCTACCTGCGTGGTTTCTACAAGGACGATACCCGTCCGCTGGGCGTCAACAACGCTGTGTTCGACCTGGTGGGCATGCCCCACGTGATGGTTGACCTTCAGGGTCTGTGTGCCGTCAAGCCGAACATTGGCGTAGGTGCCTCGGTAGAGCCCCTCAGCGGCAACATCAACAACGGTGATGTGTGTCCTGAGTATGCGATCGAAGGCAGCATGTCTGGTGCCGAGTTCGACCAGGCCATGTGGGACCTGACCAACTTCATGTCCTACATGGGTGATCCGGTAAAAGTAGAGCGTGAGCGCTTGGGGATTTTCGTTCTGATCTTTGTGGCGATCTTCTTCATCTTCGCGTACCTGCTTAACCGCGAGTACTGGAAAGACGTACATTAAGATTTAGGGTATAATCCCGGATCCTGAATTCCAGCGGGCCCTGTCGGGTCCGCTGGTTTTTGCGTTTTCTGGATTGTTTCGGTTTGTCGAATCGTGAGGTAGTTATATGGGCGTTGTGACCAAGCGGTCATCAATGACATTCTTTTCGGATCCTGCCAGTCATTACAGCCATCGTGTGCGTATTGTCCTGGCCGAGAAGGGTGTTACCGTTGACATTGTGGACGTTGATCCGGATAACCCGCCGGCTGAGCTGGGCGACCTGAATCCGTACAATGCCTTGCCGACCCTGGTGGACCGGGACCTGGTTCTGTACGAGCCGAACATCATGATGGAATACCTGGATGAGCGTTTCCCCCATCCGCCACTGCTGCCGGTGTACCCGGTAGCCCGGGCTAACAGCCGGCTGATGATTCATCGTATTCAGAAAGACTGGTGTGCGTTGGTAGACCAGATCCAGGCCCAGCCGACTGGCAAGGCAGCTGATGCAGCCCGCAAGGAGCTCAAGGAAAGTCTGCTGGCTACCGGCCCGGTGTTCGCAGAAATGCCGTTCTTCCTGTCGGAAGAGTTCACCATTGTGGATTGCTGCATTGCACCAATCCTCTGGCGCTTGCCGGCACTGGGTATTGAGCTGAACGAGAAGCAGGCCAAGCCTCTGCTGAAATACATGGACAGCATCTTTTCCCGGGAAGGCTTCAAGGCAAGTCTGTCTGACCTGGAAGAAGATATTCGCAGCTGATTGTCGGCCCCTTGTTTGTCGGGGCAGGAGTGGTTGAATGTCGGATATGAGTATTGCCATGACATCCAGCAGGCCTTATCTGGTCCGGTCGTTGAATGAGTGGATTCTCGACAACGACTGTACGCCGTATATTGTGGTAGATGCAGGTGTGCAGGGCGTGCAGGTGCCCACCGAGCATGTGGCAAACGGCCAGATTGTTCTGAATATCAGCCCGGGTGCGGTTCGTGGCCTGGTGATCGGCAACGGCGCGCTGGAGTTCAGCGCCCGCTTTGGCGGCGTGCCGATGCAGGTGTTTATTCCGCTGCAGGCTGTGATGGCTATCTATGCCAAGGAAAACGGTGAAGGCATGGTGTTCGGCAGTGAGCCGGGATCACCGGACCCTGAGGGGCCTGATGATTCAGCTTCGTCCCGGCGAGGTGATGATCGGCCCAACGGCCGGCCCACTCTGAAGGTCGTGAAATAACGTTGTGAAGTATTAAAAAAGCCGGATGGGAACATCCGGCTTTTTTTTATCCGCCAAAAAGTTTGTGGTCGATCAGGTCGCACAAGGCGTTGACGATGACCAGTAGCAATGGGGTGGCTTCGTGGGGGGCGAGGTTGTTCAGGGCTATTTCGTGATCTTCAGGGTGCATCAGGGAGGTGATGTCTGATTTTTCCCGGGCACTGAGTACCACAACCATCATTTCCCGATCATGGGCGGCCTGGATGGCCTGAATCAGGTTGGCCTTGTGGCCATCGTCCACTACTACAAACAGCAAATCTCCCGGCTTGCCAACGGCTCTGACCTGCCGGGAAAAGGTGTCGTTGAACCGGTTGTCCCGACAGATGGCAGAGTAAGTGGTGGCATCGGCCCCCAGATTGATGGCGGGGAGCGCGGGCCGCTCCTGATCGAACCGTGACAGCAGTGCGGTGCAGAAATACTGGGCCACCACGTTGGCGTTGCCGTTGGCACAGGCAACGATTTTACCGTCCTGGAGGAGCGTGTTCACAAAGGCGTCGGCCACTTCTTCGATTGCCGGCCCGGCACTGCTGGCAGCCTGTGCCGTGTGCTCCATATGGCTGGCGAACCACTGGTTAATCTTCTGTTCGGTTTCGTTCATGGGTTAGAGTCAGTCTGCCTGAATTGCGTTGCGGATCCATTGTACCCGGTATTTGCTGGTGGTACCCGGGGTGATGCCGATGACATCGATTCTGGTTGAAGCATTCCACAGGCCGTGGCGGTGCAAGTAAAAGGCGGCGGCCTTGAGCAGTCGCTTCTGTTTTTGCCAGGTGACAGAACTGACCGGGTCCACCAGGCTGTCAGTCTTTCTGAAGCGCACCTCAAAAAATACCAGCACGTCTGCATCCATCCCGATCAGATCAATCTCGCCGCCGCGATTGTAAACATTGCGTTCGAGAATGCGTACGCCCCGACTCACCAGGTAGCGGGCGGCTACGCCTTCGTAATGGTTTCCGCGTTGTCTGGAGCCTTCCATGGCATCTGGGTCAGTTTATTGTGGCTGGGCTGTCGGCGTCGTTGGTTTCACCGTGCTCGGGTTCCGGGAGCAACTCCGGCTGGCCGTTGCGAATTCTGGCCCAGAGCTGTTTCCGGTGGATGGCGCCATCCGGCGTCATGGTCAACTCGCCGGTCTGGCCGGCAATGCTGGCGCCGGCAACTTGCTGCAGCAAGGGAAGGCGTTTGCTCAGTTGCCAGGCGTCCGCGCCCAGGGCAAACAAGCGGCCGAGTTGGCCCTGGGTTCCGCTGAGGTATTGGTGGGCTTCATTTCTGAGTGGATTCTGTTCCGTCAGTACCCAGGGGATGTCAGTGAACATCACGTTGTTGATGTCGCGGTCTTTGCCTGGATCAGGTTCGCCGCCATAAATAATGGACGGGGCGTAAACTGGCAGATCGCCGCCGTAATAGAAGGCAAACAGTGGCTTGAACTGCCGTGCGATGGTGGGGGTGGCTACCAGCACAATGCCCTGGGCATCCTGTCTGCGCCGGGGTTCGAACTCTACGTTCAGGCCGATGGTGCGCTCCACGGCAATGGCGCGGTTGCGGGAGGTGGTAATGCCCAGCAGGTCTGCGGTCACCTGGCGCAGGTTGTCTTCGGGGAAGAAGCGCTCGATGGCGAGGGCTCTGAGGTCGAGAGATTCCGCCCTGGTTCTGAGGGCGGCTTCTACCCGGTCGCCCCATTCACCGCGAGGAATCAGTACCAGTACCTGATGGATGCCGTCTGCTGCGAGCTTGTCGGCAACCTGTCTTGCTTCATCTTCTGCAGACAGGCCGAACTGATAAAGGCCGTTCGGCAGTCGGCTTTCGGCGGGCAGGTAATTGAGTCCGAGTACCGGGGTGGGCAACGTGTTCAGGGCGGTCAGCTCTGCCAGACCGTCTTTCTCAAGGGGGCCGACAATAAGGTCGGCTTCGGTTTCAGCCAGTTGCTGATAGAGCTCCCGGAATGATTCCTTGCTGGTGTCGACAATACGGATGTCGGTTTTGCTCCGGTCTGCACTGCTGTCGCTGTAGTAGGCTGCCAGGAAGCCATCACGGATGGCTTTTCCCGCGCTTGCCAGGGGGCCTTCCAGCGGCAACGCCAGCACCAGGTGCTCCGGGCGCGAAGTGGCGATGTTTGCCAGCAGGGCCAGTTGTTCTGGCAGCATCTGGGCTGCCGGGTGTCCCGGCCAGTTGTTCTGCCACTGGCGCACAAGGCGGCCCTGGTTGTCCAGGTCTGATCCCGGCGACTGCAGGCTTTGGGCAAGTTCCAGCCAGCCCTGGGTTTCATAGCCGATGGCTTTGTCCGCCGCGGCTGTGATCTGCTCCTGGCTGGTGCGTTGCAGGTAGTCCCAGATTTCGTTGTGAATCTGTTGTGGGTCTGAGCTGCTGTCAGCCTGGGACAATATGATCAGGGTCAGGGCTGCGGACAGGTTTTCGCCGGCCAGGGCCTGGGTGCGGGCCTGGAGCGTGGCAGCGCGGGCCATGGTTTCAGTTGGGTAGCTCAGAAAATCGTCGGCCTGGCTGTTCGCAGTCAGCTCCCCGGCCCAATCGGTGTCTTCAATCTCAAGGGCGCTGATCATGGCCTGCAGGCGGAACTGGTTTTCCAGTTCGGCTGCCGGGCTGGCCATCTGAGGGCTGCGAAGCAGGGTTCGAGCGTCTTCATGGTTGCCGCTGTTCTGGTAGTCGCTGGCGACTCTCAGCAGGTAGCGTTGGGCTACCATCTGATTGCGGTGGTCGCTCGCCATGGCCAGCGCCTGCTCCGGGGATTGGGGAATATGGCTGTCGAGATTAACGGTGGCGCATCCGCCGGTCAGGAGCAGAATAAGGGCTAGCAAGGCGAAGGCCGGGGTTTGGCTGCAGTGTCTGATCATGGCAGGCTCGGTAGTCTCCGGATTAATGGGCTTGTGATGCCGCAGTTTCGGTGGCAAGTTTACCAGCTCACGGCATAATTCACATGACGTGACTGTCATCGGCCCCGGGTCATACCGTCTTCGCCCCTTCAACGGAGTAGTTTATGTCCAGTACAGAGCAATCGCCCGAGCATCCCGGTGGCTTGCTTGCCATTGTTGCCACGCCCATTGGCAACCTTGACGACCTTTCGGAGCGGGCCCGACAGGTGCTGGCCAGTGCCGACCTGGTCGCCGCCGAGGACACCCGGCACAGTGGGCGGTTGCTGCAGTACCTGGGCGTCAGTCGCCCGATGATGGCGTTGCATGACCATAACGAGCGGGGCCGGGTAGAGAGGGTTCTGGAGGCGCTGGCCCAGGGGCAGAAGGTGGCACTGATTTCCGACGCGGGTACGCCGCTGATTTCCGACCCCGGCTATGTGCTGGTGCGGGAGGCCCGGGCAGCCGGGTACCGAGTGTCGCCGATTCCGGGGCCATGCGCCTTGATCGCCGGTTTGTCGGCGGCGGGTTTGCCCACCGACCGGTTTCTGTTTGCCGGGTTTCTGCCGGCGAAGCGCTCTGGCCGCCAGGCGGCGCTGGAACAGTTGCGCAAAGAGCCGGCAACACTGGTTTTCTATGAGTCGCCTCACCGGATTATCGATTTCATGAAGGATATGGTTGAGGTGCTCGGCCCTGACCGGGAGTGTGTGTTGGGGCGGGAACTGACCAAAACGTTTGAAACTTTTTACTCCGGTGCTGCGGAAGCTGTCCTGGCTCAGTTGCAGGCTGATCCCCATGGTGCCAGGGGCGAATTCGTGGTGATGGTGCGGGGCGCTGACCCGGAGTCAGCGGATGCCGGGTCTGCTGTGGACGTCGACAAACTGCTGGCGCTGCTGGTTGCTGAGTTGCCGGTCAAGAAGGCTGCGAAGATTGCTGCCGGGGTAACCGGCCTGGGTAAGAACGAGCTGTACCAGCGGGCCCTGGCGCTGAAACCCGATTAAACCCTTGCATGGCGGTGCCGGCGCAGGTATTGTCAGCGCCGAGCTCGCCAGACAGTCGCCGCCGGTTTTTCCGGGGGAGGAAAGTCCGGGCTCCGCAGGGCAAGGTGCCAGGTAACGCCTGGGCGGCGCGAGCCGACGGAAAGTGCAACAGAAAGTATACCGCCTAAGCGCCTTCGGGTGCCGGTAAGGGTGAAATGGTGCGGTAAGAGCGCACCGCGTGGCTGGTAACAGTCCACGGCGATGGTAAACCCCACCTGGAGCAAGACCAAATAGGAATCCGTTGGCGTGGCCCGCGCTGGATTCGGGTAGGTTGCTTGAGGCCTGTGGTGACGCAGGCCCTAGATGAATGACTGTCCACGACAGAACCCGGCTTATCGGCGAGCTCGCTTTTTCCCCTTCCCAAATGTGATGTTCATCAATCTCACAGAATGGCCTTTATAGCCAAAAAATCTTAAACCTGAAGTTTGGTCTTCAGAGTTATTTGCAGGTGCTTGTTTTTCCTCCTTTTCTTTACCTCTTTTTAACTTCTTCGTAACTTTTCGACCTGTAACTCATTGTCATTAAAGGGAGTTTTCATAGTGTGGCGCTGTTAGCGGTGCTTGCATTGTGTATTGCGTGTTTCTATAGTGTGCGGAAGTGGGAAAAAGTGGTTTACGGTGGTTTTTTGTGGAAATAGCACCCTTGGATTCAGCATAAATGAGCAACTTTCTTGGCAGTCATGCCATCAATATGGACGCGAAGGGACGCTTGGCGATCCCGACAAAGCTGCGCGAAGAGCTTGCGCAGCTTTGTGGTGGCCGTATTGTGCTGACTGCCAATGCTGACGAAGAGCGCTGTTTGCTGCTGTATCCGGAGCCCGAGTGGGAGCAGTTGCGTCCGAAAATCGAAGCCCTGCCGAACATGAATAAAGCCGCTCGGCGGCTCCAGCGCCTGATTCTGGGTAATGCGGCGCCCATGGAGCTGGATGGAGCGGGCCGCATCCTTGTGCCGCCAACCCTCAGAAGTTACGCGCATCTGGAGAAAAAGCTGATGCTGATCGGGCAGGGTAAGAAGTTTGAACTCTGGAGTGAAGAGCGCTGGTTCGCCTGGCTCGACGAGTCTTCCGGTGATGATGATATGCCCCCGGAGATGGAGGCTTTGTCGCTATGACCGATGCAACTCAGCAGGAGGCAGGCTTCAAACACCGCTCGGTGCTGCTCGATGAGGCTGTGGATTACCTGATAAACGATCCGGCCGGTTGCTATGTGGATGCAACCTTTGGTCGTGGTGGTCACAGCCG
>CAYUNQ010000036.1:0-15183 GCA_964446185.1 uncultured Marinobacter sp.
GGTGAGTCTGGCCAGTTGCTGGGTATTGATAAAGATCCGGAAGCGATTCGTGTGGCCGAACAGCTGGCGGCCGATGATGCCCGGTTCTCCTGGTTTCACGGTTCCTTTGCCCAGCTCGACCAGGCCCTGGCCAGTAAAGAGTGGCCTCGGGTGAACGGCGTTTTGATGGATCTGGGCGTGTCGTCACCCCAGCTGGACGACGCCAGTCGCGGCTTTTCATTTATGCGCGACGGTCCGCTGGATATGCGCATGAACCCGCAGCAGGAACCAAGCGCAGCCCAGTGGCTGGCGAGCGCTGACGAAAAAGACATTGCAGACGTGATCTGGCGCTACGGTGAGGAGCGTTTTTCCCGTCGTATTGCCCGGCTGGTTGTAGCCCGTCGTCAGGAAGAGGCGATCGAAACCACGCGCCAGCTGGCCGAGCTGGTGGCAGAAGCTGTGCCCAAGAAAGAAAAGCACAAGCATCCGGCCACCCGCACCTTTCAGGCAATTCGGATCTTTATCAACCGGGAGCTGGAAGATCTGGAAGTGGGGTTGAAGGCAGCCGTTGAGCGGTTGGCCCCGGGCGGTCGCCTGGTGGTGATCAGCTTCCATTCGCTGGAAGACCGGCTGGTAAAACGTTTCATGCGGGATCTCGCCAAGGGGCCAAAGATCCCCAGGGGGGTGCCGGTTACTGCCGAGCAGCAGCAGACAGGGTATCGCCTGATCGGTAAGGCCAGTAAGGCTAATGAGCAGGAAATTACTGAAAACGTCCGGGCGCGCAGTGCAGTGATGCGGGTCCTTGAGCGGGCGGACAATTCAACGGATCTGAAAGGGAGCGCAACGCCATGGGTGCGGTAGCGATCGAACAACCAACGAAAACAGCCCGGATCAGCCGGGAGCGGGTACGCGGTGGCTTGGCCACCGCTGGCCGTTTGTCGCGGCAGGTATTTGAAGTTACCCGGGAACCGCGAGTGGTGATTACGCTCGCCCTGGTTCTGGTATTGACGGCTTCCGCTATTGGCGTGGTTGTCAGTGCCCACAAGAACCGGGACCTGTTCAACACCCTGTCCGGTTTACAGGGTCAGCGGGATGCCTATCAGCGGGAGTGGAGTCAGTTGTTGCTGGAGCAGAGCGCACTGAGTAATCACGCCCGGGTTGAAAAGCTGGCAGCCCAGCGTTTCAGCATGGTGGTACCCGACCGCCAGGACATTGTTCTGGTGCCGTTGATGTCTTCCGCAGCAGCCAAATAAAAGTCAATAACAACCACTTGGGGTGGCTGATTTGTCCAGTCAGGAAAAGCAGGCAACAAGCTGGAAACAGCGGGCGCTGACAGGCCTTCAGGCCTGGCGCTTTGGTGTTGTGCTGGGCGTTTTCCTGCTGGTTATGGCCGGTATCAGCTGGCGCCTGGTCGACCTGCAGGTGGTGGACAACGAATTCCTGCGTAAGCAGGGCGATGTGCGCACCATCCGGGTGGAATCTGTTGATGCCCATCGCGGTGTTGTGGCCGATCGGCATGGAGAGCCGCTGGCGGTCAGTACGCCGGTGCAAACCGTATGGGCGAACCCCTCTGAAATCGATCCGGAAGATCCTGCCCTGGCGGTTCTGGCGCGCACGCTTGAGTTATCTGAAGGGGCTTTGCGCAAGCGTCTGAGGGATTATGCCGGCCGTGAGTTTATCTATCTGCGTCGCAAAGTTCAGCCGTCTATGGCCAGAGAAGCGCTGGCGCTTGGGGTTGGTGGTATCTACGCCCGGCAGGAGTACCGGCGTTATTACCCCGCAGGGGAGGTGACCGCACACATTGTTGGCTTTACCAACATTGACGAGCAGGGCCAGGAAGGGATCGAGCTGGCTTACAACCAGTGGTTGTCGGGCGAGCACGGCCAGAAGCGGGTGCTGAAAGACAACCGCGGCCGGGTTATCAAAGACCTTATGCTTATTCGTGATGCCCGGCCCGGCAAGGACATGGAGCTGAGCATTGATCTGCGCTTGCAGTACCTGGCCTACCGGGAGCTTAAAGCTGTCGTCAGTGCCCACAACGCGCGCGGCGGCACGCTGGTCATGCTGGATGCGAATACCGGTGAGGTGCTGGCAATGGTCAATCAGGGTTCCTATAACCCGAACGATCGCTCTCAGCTGGACCCGGCGAATTTGCGCAACAAGGCCATTACCGACTTGTTTGAGCCGGGTTCCACCATGAAGCCGATCACCGTTGCGGCAGCCCTGGAATCTGGAGAATACCGGCCAGAGACCATTATTAATACGTCGCCCGGGTTCCGGCGCTTCGGCCGTTTCACGATTCGCGATTTCCGTGACTACGGCGCCTTAAGCCTTAACGATATCATTATCAAGTCCAGCAACGTGGGTGTGAGTGATATCGCCACCGATCTGGGCGGCGATGTGCTGAGAAACCTGTATGCCCGGTTGGGTATTGGCCAGGCCACAGGTATTGGCTTTCCCGGTGAGGCCGTCGGTGTTTTGCCGGCGCGCCCGAAATGGCGTCCGGTGGAAGAGGCCACGCTGTCTTACGGTTATGGCCTGAGTGTGAATGCGTTGCAGTTGGCCCAGGCCTATATGGTGCTGGCCAATGGCGGTATCCGGTATCCGGTCACCCTGTTGAAGCAGGAGCGGGCGCCGGAAGGCCATCGGGTGCTGTCAGAAGACGTGACACTTGCGGTGCGAAACATGCTGCGTGACGCCGTTGCCAAGGGCACCGGTGGTCGGGCCCAGCCAGGACTTTATGCTGCCGGTGGCAAGACCGGGACCGTGCACCTGGTTGGCGCCCAGGGCTATGAAGAAAGTCAGTACAAGGCCATTTTTGCCGGTATGGCGCCAATTGATGATCCGAAAATCGTAACGGTTGTGGCCGTTGATGCGCCCCAGTCCGGTGAATACTACGGTGGTGAGGTTGCTGCCCCTGTATTCGCCCGGGTGATGGGAGACGCATTGCGGCTGCTGAATGTGAAGCCGGAACTGGAAGTGTCCGGCGCCAAGGCGCCGACATCCGGGGGGAGAGGTTAACGCCATGTGTATCACCTCAATCAGCACCCTGCTTCAGGGGATTGTGGACGTGCCATCGGTATTCGATGTCACCATTCACGGATTGCAGACGGATAGCCGGTCTGTTCGGCCCGGCGATGCTTTCATAGCACTTGCCGGTGCTGCAACAGCGGCTGACCAGTATGTCGACGCGGCCATTACCGCCGGCGCGACAGCTGTGTTGCTCGAAGCCGAACAGCACCGGGAGTGTCATGAGCGCTACGGGGCACTGATTGTACCAATCGTGGGCCTGCGGGCTCAGTTGGGGCGCATTGCCACCCGGTTTTTTGAGCACCCGTCCCGGCATCTGCGTGTTATCGGCGTAACCGGGACTAACGGCAAAACCTCGGTGACCCAGTACATTGCCCAACTGCTGAAAGATACCGGCACGCCCTGCGGTGTGCTGGGCACACTGGGCTATGGCATGCCTGGCAATCTGCAACTGGCCACCCACACTACGCCGGATGTGGTGCAGGTGAATAAGGTGCTGCATCGCATCCGGGCCGATGGCGGCAGGGCTGCGGTGATGGAAGTGTCTTCCCATGCGCTGGATCAGGGCCGGATCGACAAGCTGACCATGACCGGGGCCGTGTTTACCAACCTCACCCGGGATCACCTGGATTACCACGGCAGCATGGAGGCCTACGGCGAGGCCAAAGCCAAATTGTTCCAGCGTGAGGAATTGCACTTCGCGGTGATCAATTTCGACGACCCGTTTGGGCGCCAGCTATACGGCCAGCTGGACGGTCTGTGTGATCGCGTCCGCTACAGCCTGCACGAAGCGCAAACCGAGTTGTGGCTTAAAGAGTTCGATGCCCGGGTCTCCGGCTTCCGCGCTGTGATTGACGGTCAGTGGGGTGAATTCGAACTGCGGGTGCCGCTGCTTGGCAGCTTCAATGCCAGCAACGTTCTGGCCGCGTTGGCCACAGTCTTGACCCTCGGTGTTCCGCTGGACCGGGCGGTGGAGGCCTGCTCACATCTGACGCCGCCGCCGGGCCGGCTGGAGCGTTTTACCGGCGCGGACGGCAAGCATGTGGTCGTGGACTATGCCCACACTCCCGATGCCCTGGCGAATGCACTGGCAGCCCTGCGCCCCCATGCCGCCGGCAAGCTGATCTGTGTGTTCGGCTGCGGTGGCGACAGGGACGCCGGCAAACGCCCCGAGATGGCTGCTGAAGCCGAGAAGCGGGCAGATGTGGTGATCGTGACCGACGACAATCCGCGCTCGGAAGATCCGGCAAAAATCGCTAACGATATTGTGCAGGGGTTCTCTGCCACTGCCTCGTACCAGGTTGTTCATGACCGTGCTGTCGCTATCGCCGAAGCCATTGCCATGGCTGGCCCGGACGACCTCGTGCTGGTGGCCGGCAAAGGTCATGAAGCCTATCAGGAAGTGGCCGGCCAGAAGCTGCCATTCAGTGATGCCGAACAGGTTCGCCACCACTTGAACCTGAATGGAGGTGTGGCATGATGCGCGCCTTTTCGCTGGCGCAAGCCAAAGACTGGCTGCAGGCCGAACTGGCCTGCGCGCCGGTAGACGCCAGCGCTGTCAGGTTTAACGGCGTGTCTACTGACACCCGGGCTGTGCAGCCGGGCCAGTTATTTGTGGCCCTGCGCGGTGACCGCTTTGATGGCCACCGGTTTCTGGAACAGGCCCGTGCTTCGGGTGCCGTGGCCGCTGTGGTGGATGCTGCGGATGAGTCAGTAGCTGTGCCACAACTGGTGGTGGCCGACACCGTAAAAGCGCTGGCGGACCTTGCCGAGGCGAATCGCAACGAAAGCCAGGCCCGATTTGTAGCCATTACCGGCAGCAGCGGCAAAACCACCGTACGGCAGATGACGTCTTCCATTCTGGCGCTGATGGGCCCGACCCTGGCGACAGAGGGCAATCTGAACAACCACATCGGGGTACCCCTGACCCTGTTTCGCCTGGAACCAGTGCACCGGTATGGTGCCATTGAACTGGGCGCCAGCGGTCTGGGTGAGATTGAGCACACGGTGAACATTGTTCACCCGCAGGTGGTCATTCTGACTAACGCCGGACAGGCCCACCTGGAAGGCTTCGGCAGCTACCAGAACATTGTGCGGGCCAAGGGCGAGATTATTGATGGCGTGGCCGCCGACGGTACCGTCGTGCTGAACCGTGATGACCCGGCGTTTGATCAGTGGCGGCAGCGAGCCGGGTCGAAGCGGGTTGTGAGCGTGTCCCGAATGAATCATCCGCAGGCCGATTACCGGGCGGCGGCAAGCACCAACGCAGACCAGTCCCAGGTGCTGGATATTGACGGCCCTGACGGCTGGCGGTGCAGCCTGGTGCTGCCGCTGCCGGGCGAGCACAACATTACCAATGCACTGCTGGCACTGGCGGCCTGTCGGGAGCTGGGAGCAACAGACGAACAGCTGGTTGCTGGCCTCAGCGGCGTGCAGGCTGTGAAGGGCCGGTTGCAGGTACTGAAACTGGCCGATGATTTTACCGTCATCGACGACAGCTATAACGCCAACCCGGCGTCGATGAAAGCAGCGCTGGATGTGCTGGCAGCCTGTCCGGGTACCCGTATGGCGGTATTTGGGGCCATGGCGGAGCTGGGTGCAGACGCAGAGGCACTGCATCAGGAAGTAGGTGCCCACGCCCGGGCAAAGGGTATCGAACGCTTGCTGGCGGTCGGTGCCGGTAGCGAAGGCTACGCCCGGGGTTTCGGAACAAATGCCGAGCAGGTCCAGAGCCATGAACAGGCGATGGAGGTCATTCTGAATGGCCGGCAGGGAAATACCACTGTGCTGGTGAAAGGTTCTCGCAGTTCCGCCATGGATCGTGTGGTGGAGGGAATTCAGAAAAAGGTGACAAACACATGCTGCTCTGGCTGACAGAGATACTATCCCAATATTTTTCATCACTGACAGTGTTTCAGTACCTGACCCTGCGCGCCATTCTGGGTGTGCTGACGGCGCTGCTGATCTCGCTGCTGATTGGCCCGGTGATGATCCGCAAGCTCAGCCAGTACCAGATTGGTCAGGCGGTGCGTGATGACGGCCCGCAAACGCACCTGAGCAAGGCCGGCACTCCCACCATGGGCGGCGCCCTGATTCTGGTGGCCATCGCTATTTCCACCCTGCTGTGGGCAGACTTGAGCAACCGCTATGTCTGGATTGTGCTGCTGGTTACCCTGCTGTTCGGTGCTGTGGGCTGGGTTGATGATTACCGCAAGGTGGTGGAGCGCAACCCCCGGGGCCTGCCGGGCCGGTGGAAGTATTTCTGGCAATCCATCATTGGCGCAGGGGCTGCCGTGGGGTTGTATTTCAGCGCCTCGTTGCCCCAGGAAACCTCCTTGTACCTGCCGTTCCTGAAGAATGTGTCCATTACTCTGGGGCCGGTGATGTTCATCCTGCTGACCTACTTCGTGATTGTGGGCAGCAGTAATGCGGTCAACCTGACTGACGGTCTCGATGGCCTGGCCATTATGCCAACCGTCATGGTGGCCAGCGCCCTGGCGATCTTTGCCTATGTGTCCGGCCATGCCCAGTTTGCCAACTACCTGCTGATTCCGCATCTGCCGGGGGCCGGCGAGCTGATTGTGTTCTGTTGTGCCCTGGTGGGGGCCGGTCTGGGCTTCCTCTGGTTCAACACCTACCCGGCCCAGGTGTTTATGGGCGATGTGGGCGCGCTGGCCCTGGGTGCCGCGCTGGGCGTGGTGGCCGTGATTGTCCGCCAGGAAATCGTACTGTTCATCATGGGTGGTGTGTTCGTGATGGAAACCATCTCGGTCATCCTGCAGGTGGCCTCGTTCCGCCTGACCGGTCGCCGGATTTTCCGCATGGCGCCTTTGCACCACCATTTCGAACTTAAGGGCTGGCCCGAGCCACGGGTAATCGTGCGCTTCTGGGTCATTACTGTGGTTCTGGTCCTGATTGGCCTGGCCAGTCTGAAAATCCGATAGGAAATCACTACGGCTATGAGTGTCATTGTTTCGGATCGTCGCACATTGGTAGTAGGGCTCGGGAAAACCGGGCTCTCCTGCGTGCGCTATCTGTCTGGAACGGGTAGGGACATAGCCGTGGCTGACAGCCGGCAGAACCCTCCGGGGCTGGATGAGCTGAAGGCCGGCTGGCCGGATGTGCCAGTGTACCTGGGCGACTTCGATGCAGGCCTGTTTGCCCGCTTTAACGAGCTGGTGGTCAGCCCGGGCATCAGCATTGCTGACCCTGCGATTGCCGGTGCCGCACAGAAGGGCGCGGTGATCCGTGGCGATATTGACCTGTTTGCCGAAGCCGCAGACGCGCCGATCATCGCCATCACCGGTTCTAACGGCAAAACCACGGTGACCACCCTGGTGGGCGAAATGGCCAGGGCGGCCGGCCGCAAGGTGCAGGTGGGCGGTAATATCGGAACGCCGGCCCTGGACCTGCTGGGTCAGGGTGCCGACCTCTACGTGCTGGAGCTGTCCAGTTTCCAACTGGAAACCACGGCCGAACTGAATGCCCTGGTGGCCACGGTACTGAACGTCAGTGACGATCATATGGACCGCTACGCGGACAAGATGGCCTATTTCCAGGCCAAGCAGCGCATCTACCGCGGCTGCCGAAACGCCATCGTGAACCTGGATGATGCCCTGAGCACGCCCATGGCCAGGGACAACCTGAAGTTTGTGTGCTTCGGCTTTAACCGGGTGAATCCTGACACCTTCAGCACCCGGGACGACGAGCGGGGCACCTGGATTACTTTCGGCTTCGACAACCTGGTGCTGGCCAGCGAGCTGAACCTGATCGGGCAGCACAACCTCAGCAATGTGATGGCTGCGCTGGCATTAGGCCATGCTGGGGGCCTGCCGATGGAACCCATGTTGCAGGTTGCCCGTGAGTTCCGTGGCCTGCCTCATCGCTGTGAGTTTATCCGGCAGCTCGGTGGCGTGGATTACGTCAACGATTCCAAGGGCACCAACGTGGGGGCCACTGTCGCTGCCATTGCGAGCCTGGCACCGGAGCAGGGCAAGGTGGTGCTGATTGCTGGCGGAGATGGCAAGGGTGCCGATTTTTCCCCACTGGCGACCCCGGTGGCAAAACATTGCCGGGCGGTTGTGCTGATTGGTCGTGATGCCCACGCTATTGCCGGCGTGTTGCCGGACGATACGGTAGTGGTGATGGCCGACAGCCTGGCGTCTGCGGTTGCCGATGCCCGCGAACTGGCTCACGAGGGCGACCGGGTGTTGTTGTCCCCGGCCTGCGCCAGCCTGGACATGTTCCGGGATTACAACGATCGGGGTGATCAGTTCCGCACCCTGGTGGAGGCACTGTGATGCAGGCGGGCATGGCGTTACCAAACACCCGGGCCTGGAGCGCGCAGCTGCAGCCGTTGCCTGTACTGGTGGTGTCTGCCGTTGCCTTGCTGGTGGTCGGGGTGGTGATGATCTCCTCGGCCTCTATGGATATGGCTGAAGCCACTTTGGGCAACAGCTATCACTATGTAATTCGTCAGCTGCTGTACGCCGCTATGGGTTGTGTCACCGCTCTGATCGCGGTGAATGTACCGGTGAGCTGGTGGGAGCGCAGTGGCTGGCTGATGCTGGGTATTGGCCTGGCCGTGCTGGTGCTGGTGCTGACGCCGTTGGGCCGTACGGTTAACGGTTCTACCCGCTGGATCCCGATGCTGGTGTTCAACGTTCAGGTGTCGGAAGTCGCCAAGCTTTGCCTGATCGCCTATCTGGCGGGCTACGCGGTGCGTCGTCGGGACGAACTGCTGAACACCTGGCCGGGTTTCCTGAAACCGCTGGTGGTGCTGGGGCTGGCCTCTGTGCTGCTGGTTATCCAGCCGGACTTTGGTGCCACGGTGGTGCTGGTCACCGCTGCGGCGGGCATGATTTTTCTCAGTGGTGTGCGGCTGACCCGCTTCGCACCGCTGATTGCCATTCTGGCCGTGCTGGGAACCATTCTGGTGGTTACCCAGCCATACCGCCTGAAGCGGGTGGTGAGCTACCTGGACCCGTGGAAGGATCAGTTTGATACAGGCTATCAGCTTACCCAGTCGCTGATTGCCTTCGGGCGCGGCGAGTGGTTTGGCGTTGGTCTGGGAAATTCGGTGCAAAAGCTGTTTTTCCTGCCCGAGGCCCACACGGATTTTATCTTCTCGATTATTGCCGAGGAGTTCGGACTGGTTGGTGCGTTGATTGTGCTCGGTCTGTTTACCGCCCTGGTGGTGAGCGGATTTGTGATTGCCCGCCGGGCAGAAAAAGCCGGCATGCCGTTCGGGGCCTGTTTCGGTTATGGCCTGACGCTGCTGATTGGCTTGCAGGCAGGCATCAACATGGCGGTAGCCACCGGCCTGCTGCCCACCAAGGGTCTGACCCTGCCTCTGGTCAGCTATGGCGGTTCAAGCCTGTTGGTTACCTGTGTCGCCATCGGCGTGCTGGTGCGGGTGGAAATGGAGCGGCTGGATCGCGTTCGTATGACGACAGAGAAACAGACAAAGAAAGTACGGGGGGGTGCTGTGTATGACTGAACCTCGTCGTTTTCTGATGATGGCAGGGGGTACGGGCGGCCACGTGTTTCCGGCGCTGGCAACGGCCCGGGCGCTGCAGGAGCGCGGCCACGAAGTGTACTGGCTGGGCGCCAAGGGCGGCATGGAAGAGCGACTGGTGGGCGGTACCGATATTCCGTTGTCGACCATTCACATCTCCGGTTTGCGGGGCAAGGGCAAGCTGACTCTGCTGCTGGCACCGTTCCGCCTGATGCGGGCGCTGGGTGAAGCCTGGACTCTGCTGCGCCGGATCAACCCGGATTGCGTGGTGGGCATGGGCGGATTTGTGACCGGCCCCGGCGGCGTGGCGGCCTGGATGCAGCGGCGGCCGCTGGTGGTGCATGAACAGAACGCCATTGCCGGCATGACCAACCGCTGGCTGACACGATTTGCGAAAACCGTACTGGAAGCTTTCCCCGGTGCCTTCGGTGACAAGGTAATTACCCGCTGCACCGGCAACCCGGTACGCAAGGATGTAGCTGCCCTGCCTGAGCCGGCGGAGCGCTTTGCCGGCCGTACCGGGCCGGCACGGATCCTGGTAGTGGGTGGCAGCCTGGGTGCCCAGGTGTTCAACCTGCAGCTGCCCCAGGCATTGGCCCTGTTGCCGGAAGCGCAGCGGCCGCAAGTGCGGCACCAATGTGGTGAAAAGAACCTGGAAGCCGCGCAACAGGCCTACGAAGCCGCCGGTGTTAAGGCCAGCATCGAGCCGTTTATTGCCGACATGGCGGAAGCCTACGCCTGGGCTGACCTGGTAGTTTGCCGGGCCGGTGCGCTGACGGTATCGGAGCTTTGTGCCGCCGGCGTGGGTGCCATTCTGGTGCCCTTTCCGCACGCTGTGGATGATCACCAGACCCGTAACGGCCAGCATATGGTAAAGGCTGGAGCCGCCATCCTGGTACCGCAGTCAAAAATTAACCCCGAGGCACTGGCCGACACCCTGAAAGGGTTGGCCGGTGACCGCGAAAAACTGCTCGGAATGGCGCAGGCCGCACGCTCGCTGGCCCGTCCCGATGCAACGGAGAGAGTCGTGAATTACTGTCTGGAGGCCGCCAATGGCTGATGCAAACAATCCGCCACTGGTGTACCAGGTGCCCGAAATGCGCAGGATCCACTGCATCCACTTTGTTGGTATTGGTGGTGCCGGCATGAGCGGTATTGCCGAGGTACTGAAGAACCAGGGCTACAGCGTGTCTGGTTCGGACCTGAAGGAAAGTGCCGTTACCGAACGCCTCCGGGCGATGGGAATTGAGGTGCAGATTGGTCACCGGGCCGAGAACAGCGCCAGGGCCGATGTGGTGGTGGTCTCCACTGCCGTAGGCAGTGAAAACCCGGAAGTGACGGCGGCCCGCAGCCGGCGTGTGCCGATTGTGCCCCGGGCAGAAATGCTGGCAGAGATCATGCGCTATCGCCATGGTATTGCGGTCGCCGGCACCCACGGCAAGACCACAACCACCAGCCTGATCGCCTCAGTACTGGGTGAGGCCGGCCTGGACCCCACCTTCGTCATCGGCGGTAAGCTCAACAGCGCCGGTACCAATGCCCAGCTGGGCGGTTCCCGCTATCTGGTGGCAGAAGCCGATGAGAGCGATGCGTCGTTCCTGCATCTCACGCCGGTTATTTCCGTGGTCACCAACATCGAAGCAGACCACATGGACACCTATGGCGGCGATGTCGAGAAGCTGAAGCAGACCTTCGTCGACTTCCTGCACAACCTGCCTTTCTACGGCGTGGCGGTGATGTGTGTAGACGATGCCTATGTGCAGGAAATCATCCCCCGCATTTCCCGCGCCATCATTACCTACGGCATTGATAACCCGGAAGCCGACTACCGTGCCGAGCAGATTACCTCGGACGGCCTGAAAACACGCTTTGTGGTGCGCCGCCCTGCTGGCCGGCCGGACCTGTCCGTGGAGCTGAAAATGCCGGGCCGCCACAACGTTCTGAACGCGCTGGCAACCATAGCTGTGGCGACTGACGAGGGTGTCGATGACCAGGCCATCTGCCGCGGCCTGGCGGGTTTTGCCGGTGTTGGCCGTCGGTTCCAGGTGTATGGCGAGTACCAGATTCCGAATGGCTCGGTGACGCTGGTGGATGATTACGGCCATCACCCCACCGAGGTGGAAGCGGTTATCCGCGCAGCCCGTGGTGCCTGGCCGGGACGTCGCATCGTGATGCTGTATCAGCCGCACCGGTTTACCCGCACCCGGGACCTGTATGAAGACTTTGTCCGGGTGCTGGCGGAAGTAGACGGCCTGCTGTTGATGGACGTGTATTCGGCCGGCGAGCCGGCTATCCCCGGGGCTGATGGGCGCGCCCTGTGTCGCAGCATCCGGCAGCGGGGCAAGGTAGAGCCGGTGTTTGTAGAAGACAACCATGAAATTGAAAGTCTCCTGACTAACCTGTTGCAGGATGGCGACCTGCTGATTACCCAGGGTGCAGGAGACATTGGCGGAGTCGCGGCGAGACTGGCCGCAGCAGGAGTAGCAGCAAGTGAGTGATCTGACACATACCGACGCGCAGCCGTATCAGGCATCGCCCGGACTGGTCAAAGCCCTGGGCCGGGTGGCGGTATTTATGGGCGGGGATTCAGCCGAGCGTGAGGTGTCGCTCAAAAGCGGCCAGGCGGTGCTGTCGGCCCTGCAGTCTGCCGGCGTGGATGCGTTCGGCATGGATATCCGTGGCTGCCTGTTGGGCGCCGTCGAGAACCCCGAGTTTGACCGTGTGTTCATTGCCCTGCACGGTCGCGGCGGTGAAGACGGAACCCTGCAGGCCATCCTCGGCCAAGCTGGCATTCCCTACACCGGCAGTGAGGTGATGGCTTCGTCACTGGCCATGGACAAGCTGCGCACCAAGTACGTATTCGAAGGCTGCGGGCTGCCCACACCGGCCTTCCGTGCCATGAAGTCGGCCAATGAGGCCGAGGCCATCGTGGCTGCGCTGGGCACACCGCTGAGCGTGAAACCGGCCCACGAAGGTTCCAGCATCGGTATCCGCAAGGTGCGCAGCGCCAGCGAACTGGCAGAAGCCTATGAAGCGGCCGCCGCCATGGATGACCTGGTGCTGGTGGAAAAATGGATCGAAGGTCCGGAATTCACCGTCAGTCTGCTGCAGGACAGGGCGCTGCCGGCCATCGGCCTGAGCACCGATCACGATTTCTACGATTACGACGCCAAGTACCTGGCTGATGATACCCGCTACCGGATTCCCTGTGGGTTGGCGCCGGATGATGAGCTGCGACTGCAGCACCTGGCCCTGGATGCCTTCAGGGTTCTGGGCTGCCGCACCTGGGGCCGGGTCGACATCATGCAGGATGCCGATGGCGAGTTCTGGCTGCTGGAAGTGAATACGGTACCGGGCATGACTGACCACAGCCTGGTGCCGATGGCGGCCAGGGCCGCCGGTATCAGCTTTGAAGAACTGGTGGTGCGGATTCTGAAAGATACCTTACCGGAGGCTGCGAATGCTTGAAACACTGCTGATCCGGAGCCGGGCAGTACCGCCCGAGCCGCCCCGGCGACGGGGGGCAACCTCCGTAGGCCCGGAGCGGGACCGGTTTGGTGTGTTGAAGGCTATTCTGGCCTCCGTGCCCTGGCTGCAGGTTGGGGTGGGAGCCTTGGTCGTGCTGCTTGCGGCCATGGTGCCCTGGGGCACTGACCGGCTGCTGAGTGCCATGGACCAGCAGATCCTGGCCATCGATGTGCGGGGAAACTTTGTTGGCGACAACCCGGTAGACGTTGAGCGGGCCGCCAGTGGCTGGATTGGCAAGAGCTACTTTGCCACCGACCTGGCCGACATCAAAGCCGAGCTGGAACGCCGGCCCTGGGTGGCATCGGCGGCGGTGAAGCGGGTCTGGCCCGGCCGCCTGGAAATCGACATCCGGGAGAAAAAGCCACTGGCCTACTGGACAGATGGCCGACTGGTCAGCCGCGCAGGGGAATTGTTTGCCCCGGCCAATCCGGAAGTTGCGGGCAAGCTGCCCCGGCTGGCAGGCCCTGACGAGCGGGTGCGAGACGTCATCGACATGGCCCGCAACATGAGCGAGCAATTACTGGGGTACGGGCTGGGATTTGCCGGCCTGACCCTTGAACAACGGGGTGCCTGGACCCTTACCCTGGCCAACGGCATCGAAGTGGTGCTTGGGCGGGACCAGGTAGAGCAGCGATTTGAGCGTTTTATAACAGTTTACGAGAACCGGCTGGCCTCAAGAGTTGAGGAAGTCAGCCGGGTTGATGCCCGCTACTCAAACGGAGTGGCGGTGCAGTGGAAAGCGGATGCGGCAGAGGCCGCACCGAAATCCTGATAACGATTATTACGAACCTGGGGTTTGGTGAAACACATGTCATCGGTTGAAACGGAAAACATGATTGTCGGCCTGGATATCGGAACCTCCAAGGTGGTTGCGATTGTCGGCAAGCGCAAGATGGATGGAACGATCGAAGTAGTGGGGATCGGTTCCCACCCGTCCCGCGGCCTCAAGCGCGGAGTGGTGGTGAACATCGAGACCACTGTGCAGGCCATTCAGCGTGCCGTGGAAGAAGCGGAACTGATGGCGGGTTGCCGGATTCACTCGGTTTATGCAGGTATTGCCGGTAGCCACATCAAAAGCCTGAACTCTCACGGCATCGTGGCGATCCGCGACCGGGAAGTAACCCAGGCGGATATTGACCGGGTGATCGATGCCGCCCAGGCGGTGGCCATTCCGGCGGACCAGAAAATCCTGCACATCCTTCCGCAGGAATTTGTGATCGACAACCAGGAGGGCATCAAAGAACCCATGGGTATGTCGGGGGTGCGCCTGGAGGCCAAGGTTCACCTGGTGACCTGTGCCGTGAACGCCGCCCAGAACATTGAAAAGTGCGTCAAGCGCTGTGGGCTCGAAGTGGATGACATCATCCTCGAGCAGCTGGCCTCGAGCCACGCGATTCTCACCGAGGACGAGAAAGAGCTGGGTGTATGCGTGGTGGATGTCGGTGGTGGTACTACCGACATCGCGGTGTTCACTGGCGGTGCTATCCGCCATACCGCGGTGATCCCCATTGCCGGCGATCAGGTGACCAACGACATCGCCATGGCATTGCGCACACCGACGCAGAATGCCGAGGAAATAAAAATCAAATATGCCTGCGCGCTGACCCAGCTGGCAGGTGCCGACGAAACCATCAAAGTGCCCAGTGTGGGTGATCGCGCACCTCGCGATTTGTCACGCCAGGCGCTGGCGGAAGTGGTGGAGCCCCGCTACGAGGAGCTGTTCACCCTGGTTCAGTCGGAGCTGCGCCGGTCCGGGTTTGAAGACCTGATTCCGGCCGGCATCGTGATTACTGGCGGTTCCTCCACCATGGAAGGTGTGGTGGAACTGGCCGAAGAGATCTTCCACATGCCGGTAAGGCTGGCCTGTCCGCAGGCGGTCTCCGGGATGACGGAAGTGGTCAACAACCCGATTTACGCTACTGGCGTGGGCCTGTTGATCCATGGTTTCCGGCAAATGGACCTTGGCCGGGGACCGGTGCTCAGAGGCGAGGACTCACCCTCGCTGATCGAGCGCATGAAAGCCTGGTTTACCGGTCATTTCTGACGGTGGGCCAGGGGTAACGCACGAAGGTTTCTCGAAAGCAAATAACGATATTAAAAACCGGTCTGGACAGGCCGGAAACCGCACG
>CAYUNQ010000037.1:0-15159 GCA_964446185.1 uncultured Marinobacter sp.
GCGACATCCTGCCCACAGGACACGAGATTGGCGCTCTCAACGGCGAAGTAAAACTGGGGGACACAGTCGCCATCATCGGCGCCGGCCCCATCGGACTGGCCGCCGTAATGACCTCCCGCTTCTACTCACCGGCGCGTATCATCATGATTGATCCGGACGAGAACCGCCTGGCAATGGCAAGGATGCTGGGAGCCACAGACACCATCGCCCGAGACCCCATCGAAACCATCAAAGAACTGACCAACGCTGAGGGTGTAGACGTTGCCATGGAGGCGGTCGGCATACCCGAGACCTTCGATATCTGCCAGAGCATCATTCGCGCTGGCGGTAACATCGCGAACATCGGTGTACACGGCAAGAGCGTGGAGTTCCGGCTGCAGGACCTGTGGATCAAAAACATCACAGTACGCACCGGCCTGGTGAGCACCAACACCATTCCGGTGCTGATGAAGGTGGTCGAGAGTGGCGATGTGAAGCCGGAGGACCTGGTCACACACCGCCTCAAGCTCAACGATATCGAAAAAGCCTACGACATCTTCAGCCAGGCCGCGAAGGAGAAAGCAGTCAAGATGTTGCTGACTGCCGAATGACAACCTGAAAACGAAAAAAGGCGGCAAGCATCCCTGCTTGCCGCCTTCCGGCTCTAGCCTGCCCGACTCATTCCCACTCAATGGTCGCGGGCGGCTTGGAAGAGATATCGTAGGTAACCCGCGATACGCCGGAGATTTCGTTGATAATCCGGTTAGACACCGTTTCAAGCAGATCGTATGGCAGGTGCGCCCAGCGTGCGGTCATGAAATCGATGGTTTCAACCGCTCTCAGGGCGATGACGTACTCGTAGCGACGGGCATCACCCACCACGCCTACGGATTTCACCGGCAGGAACACCGCAAAAGCCTGACTGGTCTTGTGGTACAGGTCTGCACGGTGCAGCTCTTCCAGGAAGATCGCATCAGCGCGGCGCAGGATTTCCGCGTACTCTTTCTTCACTTCGCCAAGGATACGAACACCCAGCCCCGGACCCGGGAACGGGTGGCGGTATACCATGTCGTAAGGCAGGCCAAGCTCGAGGCCAATCTTGCGCACCTCGTCCTTGAACAGCTCGCGCAGCGGTTCCACCAGTTTCATTTTCATGGTTTCCGGCAGGCCACCCACGTTGTGGTGCGACTTGATGACATGGGCCTTACCGGTTTTGGACGCTGCGGATTCAATCACGTCCGGGTAGATGGTGCCCTGGGCCAGCCAGTTCACGTCTTTGATCTTTGCAGCCTCGGCATCGAACACATCAATAAAGGTGTTCCCGATGACCTTGCGCTTCTGCTCCGGATCGTTCACGCCTTTGAGCTTGGACAGGAACAGGTCTTCGGCATCGGCACGGATGACCTTCACACCCATGTTGCTGGCGAACATGTCCATCACCTGGTCGCCTTCGTGCAGGCGCAGCAAGCCGTTATCCACGAATACGCAGGTCAGCTGATCACCGATGGCTTTGTGCAGCAGGGCTGCAGTAACTGAGGAATCGACACCACCAGACAGACCCAGCAGCACCTTGTCAGAACCCACCTGCTCGCGGATCTGGCGAACGGCATCATCAACAATCTTGGCCGGGGTCCACAGCGGCTCACAGCCGGAGATGGTCATAACAAAGTGCTCAAGGATCCGCTTGCCCTGCAGGGTATGAGTCACTTCCGGATGGAACTGTACGCCGAAGAGGTTGCGACTGAGATCCTGCATAGCCGCAATCGGCGCGCTTTCGGTGGATGCCAGCAGCTCGAAGCCTTCCGGCATGGCTACGACCTTGTCGCCATGGCTCATCCAGACGTCCAGCAGGGCATCACCGGCCGGGGTCAGATGATCGGTAATATCCGCCAGAAGCGGCCCCTTGGCACGAATTTTCACCTGGGCATAACCGAACTCACGCTTCTCGGAGCTGGCTACCCGGCCGCCGAGCTGCTCGGCCATGGTCTGCATGCCGTAGCAAATACCCAGAACAGGAATACCCTTATCGAACAGGCCTTCCGGAGCACGGGGACCACCCAGCTGGGTTACCGATTCCGGACCACCGGCCAGAATGATGCCTTTGGGATTGAACTCGTCGAGTTCTTCGTCGGTAATATCAAAGGCCCTGATCTCGCAGTACACGCCGATTTCCCGAACGCGACGGGCGATCAGCTGGGTGTACTGGGAACCGAAATCAAGAATCAGGATACGGTGATCGTGAATGTTCTGAGCCATGGAGTCCTCGGGCTGTAAAGAAACAATACGGCCCGCAAACCGGGCCGCATCAAATCAGGTCAGGATTAACCGATGCGGTAGTTCGGCGCTTCCTTGGTGATAGTCACGTCGTGGACGTGGCTCTCAAGCATACCGGCGTTGGTAATTCGCACAAATTCGGGCTTGGTGCGCATTTCATCCATGGTGGCGCTGCCGGTGTAACCCATTGCTGCACGCAGACCGCCAACCAGCTGGTGCACAATGTTGCGCATCGGGCCCTTGCAGGCAACACGGCCTTCAATACCTTCCGGCACCAGCTTTTCAATGCCTTTGCTGGCGTCCTGGAAGTAACGGTCGCTGGAGCCCTGCCCCATCGCACCCAGTGAGCCCATACCACGATAGGCCTTGTAGCTCCGGCCCTGGAACAGCTCTACTTCGCCGGGGGCTTCGTCAGTACCGGCCAACAGGCTACCAATCATGACACAGGAGGCGCCAGCAGCAATGGCCTTGGCGATGTCGCCAGAGAAACGGACACCGCCATCGGCAATCAGAGGCACGCCGCGGTCCTTCAGCGCATCCGCAACATTGGAAACCGCAGAGATCTGGGGCACACCAATGCCGGCCACAATACGGGTGGTACAGATGGAGCCAGGGCCAATACCAACCTTCACCGCATCGGCACCGGCATCAGCCAGGGCCAGTGCTGCTGCACCGGTGGCGATGTTGCCGCCAATCACCTGAAGATCAGGGTAGTTCTGCTTTACCCAGCGAACTCGCTCAATCACGCCTTTGGAGTGGCCGTGAGCAGTATCAACTACGATGACGTCGACACCCGCCTCAGCCAGTGCCGCTACGCGGGCTTCAGTATCGCCGCCAGTACCCACAGCGGCACCTACCCGCAAACGACCCTGGTCATCTTTGCAGGCCAGCGGGTAATCCTTGGCTTTCTGGATATCTTTTACGGTAACCAGTCCGCGCAGCTGGAAGTCATCGTTAACTACCAGCACTTTTTCGATGCGATGGCGGTGTAACAGCTCTTTCACAGAGTCAAGACTGGCGCCTTCTTTCACGGTAACCAGCTTGTCTTTCGGTGTCATGATGTCCCGAACCGGGGTATCCATGCGGCTTTCAAACCGGATATCACGACCGGTAACGATACCCACCAGGTCATTGCCATCCACCACCGGCAAACCGGAGATGCTGTTGGCCATGGTGATATCTACCAGCTCACGCACGGTGGTGTCCGGGTTAACGGTAATCGGGTCTTTCACCACACCGCTTTCGTGCTTCTTGACCTTGCGCACCTCTGCGGCCTGCTGTTCCACGGTCATGTTCTTGTGCATGATGCCGATACCGCCTTCCTGCGCCATGGCGATTGCCAGCTCCGCGTCGGTCACGGTATCCATGGCCGCCGACACCAGCGGAATGTTCAGGGTGATCCCTTTGGTTAACCGGGTTTTCAGGTCAACCTGGTGAGGGAGAACTTCGGAGTATCCGGGCACCAGGAGAACGTCGTCAAACGTGAGGGCTTCTTCGGCAATACGCAGCATTTGGGTCCGCCTTTTGAACATGCTAGGTTTGGAATTTCTGAGCTGCACCCGCGGCGGTGCAACAAAGCAAAGTCCTTAATCGATCTATTATAAAGTGGTGACAGAACACAGTAAACCGCGGGGTTTTTGCGGTTTGGTTGCATCTTTCTGAATTTCCGTTATTTTTGCCTGTCACCTTCGGCTATTGCGTATGAATAAACCGGGAGCCCGCCCTTTGACATCCCCCTATCCGGACACCCGCCCCAGAGCCCTGAGCGTTTCGGAACTCAATCACCAGGCCAGACACCTTCTGGAAACCAGCTTCATGCAGGTGTGGGTGGAAGGCGAATTGTCCGGTTTTTCCCGGCCCTCGTCCGGCCACTGGTATTTTTCCCTGAAAGACCAGAAAAGCCAGATCCGCTGCGCCATGTTCCGGGGTGCCAATCAACGTATCCGCACCCTGCCCAAAGAGGGCGACCAGATCCGTATTCGCGGCAAGGTCACCCTGTACGAGAACCGGGGTGATTTCCAGATCATCGCAGAGCACCTGGAGCCCGCCGGCCTTGGCCCGCTGCAACAGGCATTCGAAGCCCTGAAAATGAAACTTCAGGGTGAAGGCCTGTTTGACCCGGCCCGCAAAAAGCACCTGCCTGCAACACCCCGGCACATCGGCGTGGTTACCTCGCCAACCGGAGCGGCCATTCACGACATACTCACGGTACTGGCCCGGCGCTGCCCCGCTATACCCGTCACGCTTTACCCCACGGCGGTTCAGGGCCAGGCTGCCACAGCCGAAATTGTGAACGCCATCGGGCTGGCCCAGCGGCACGGGGTGGCCGATGTACTGATCATCGGCCGCGGAGGAGGCTCGCTGGAAGACCTCTGGTGCTTCAACGAGGAAGCGGTCGCCCGGGCCATTGCCGGCTGCACAATCCCGACCGTTAGCGCTGTCGGCCACGAGGTGGATGTAACCATCGCCGATTTTGTGGCGGATCTCCGGGCACCGACACCGTCTGCCGCGGCGGAAAAAATTTCCCCGGACCAACAAGACTGGCTGCGCCGACTGAACGAGCAACAGCTGCGCCTGGCGCAGTCTGCGCGCCGGCTGCTTATCAGACTGAACCAGCAGCTTGGCCACCTGGGCGCCCGGCTTCGGGACCCGCGCCGGGAACTTCAGGACAAAGCCCAGCGCATGGACGAGCTGGACATGCGCCTGAACAAGGCCATCGTCCAAAAGCTGCAGCAACAACAGCTGAAAACCGGGCACCTGGCCCAGAGACTGGCCACCCAATCGCCCCGAAAAACCCTCATGGCCGCCACCGAGCAGGTACAAAGCCTGAATGAACGCCTGAACAAGGCGATCCGCCAAAACCTGCGGCACCAACAGGAGAAACTCCAGCTGAACGCCCAGACCCTGAACGTGGTCAGCCCGCTGGCCACATTGGGAAGGGGTTACGCCATTATTCGGGACGACAAAGACCTGATTGTCAGAACCGCCGATCAGCTGACGCCAGGCCAGACCATAAGTGCACGATTCGGACAGGGCAGCGTGTCGGCCAAGGTGACGAAGGTCAACTCCATCACAAAATAGCCGGTGCAGTGGCCACAACTACGCCTATGGTCTAGTAGCCCAGACTCTGAAACACCCTACAGTTGTAACCAACAACCCCAAAAATAAAAAACGTTACAACTGAGGTGGAGCACATGAGCTACAACGCGGAATTCCGTCGGTCGATTGATCAAAGGGACGACTTCTGGCGCGACCAGGCGCAGAACATCGACTGGATCGAGCCACCCAAGACCATCTGGCAGGCCAAGGATAACGGCCACGGCGAATGGTTTTCCGATGGCGTACTCAATACCAGCGACATAGCACTGGACGCCAATATCCGCGCCGGGCGCGGCGATCAGACCGCGCTGATTTACGATTCCCCTGTTACCGACACCTGCCAGAAGTTCACCTACAACGAACTGCGTGACGAAGTCGCCCGCTTTGCCGGTGCCCTGCGAGAGCGCGGTATTGAAAAAGGCGACCGGATAATCATCTACATGCCGATGATTCCCCAGGCCGCCATTGCCATGCTGGCCTGCGCCCGACTAGGTGCCATCCATTCCGTGGTGTTCGGCGGCTTCGCGGCCCACGAGCTGGCCGTCCGCATCGAAGACGCCAAACCCAAGGCCTTGCTGACCGCCTCCTGCGGTATCGAAATCAGCAAAGTAATCGAATACAAACCCCTGGTGGACAAAGCCATTGAGCAGTCCAGCCACAAACCGGATTTCTGCGTGGTGCACCAGCGCCCGCAGGCCAGGGCTGATATGCAGGAAGGCCGGGACTTTGACTGGAACACCATTGCCAGCGCAGCCAGCCCGGCCGACCCGGTGCCGGTTAAAGCCAACGATCCGCTGTACGTGTTGTACACCTCCGGCACCACCGGCAAGCCCAAAGGTGTGGTGCGGGATAACGGCGGCCATGCCGTAGCCCTGAAATACAGCATGCAACTGGTTTACGACGCCAAGCCCGGCGACGTGTTCTGGGCCGCCTCCGACGTGGGCTGGGTCGTCGGCCACAGCTATATCATCTACGCCCCGCTGTTTACTGGCTGCACCACCATCCTCTACGAGGGCAAGCCGGTGGCGACCCCGGATGCCGGCGCCTTCTGGCGCGTGGTTCAAGACCACAAGGTCAACATGCTGTTCACCGCTCCTACCGCCTTCCGCGCCGTGCGCAAGGAAGATCCGGAAGCCGACCAGCTGGCCAAGTACGATGTCTCGTCCCTGAAGCGTATTTTCCTGGCCGGCGAGCGACTGGACCCGCCCACCTACGAATGGCTGAAGGAGCATACTGGCCTGCCGGTGCTGGACCACTGGTGGCAGACCGAAACCGGCTGGGCCATTTGCTGCAACCCGGTGGGCATTGAAATGATGACCACCAAGCCTGGCTCTGCCACGGTCCCCTCGCCTGGCTTTAACGTGCAGGTGGTGGATATGGCCGGCCGCCAGGTGCCGGCCGGCGAGCAGGGGCAGATTGCGGTGAAACTGCCGCTGCCACCAGGCTGTCTGATGACCGTCTGGGGTGACGACGAGCGCTTCCTGAACAGCTACCTGAAACCCATCGAGGGCTTCTACAGCTCGGGTGATGGCGGATTCATCGACGACGACGGCTATGTTTTTGTGATGGGCCGCACCGATGATGTGATCAACGTAGCCGGCCACCGGCTATCGACCGGAGAGATGGAAGAAGTTGTGGCTTCCCACCCTGCCATCGCCGAATGTTGTGTGGTGGGTGCCCACGATGACATGAAGGGGCAGATTCCGGTGGGCCTGGTGCTGATCAAAGACGGTGCCACTATCAACCAGGATGAGCTCGAAGAGGAGTTGGTTGACATGGTCCGGGAAAAGATCGGCGCTATTGCCTGTTTCCGGAGGGCCATTGTAGTGGACCGCCTACCGAAAACCCGGTCAGGCAAAATCCTGCGGCGGGTAATCCGGCAGATCGCCGACGGTGAACAGTACAGCGTACCGAGCACCATCGACGACCCGGCCATCCTGGAAGAGATCAGCGAGAAGTTCGGGCACTGATCAGAGCAGCCTTCCTGCTCCTGGAAAACCCATAAAGGCCTGCTTCGAAAGGATCAGGCCTTTATGTCATCCTTGTTACAACTCGTTGTTTTTTATCAACAAAATAACAAAAATGATCTGCATGAAATAATTGACGCCCTACAAAGTCGGTCTATACTGAAAACTGCTGTGAACCTCTGCAGTGGTATTTGGCGAATGCGTTTCAACGTTCTGCTCTGGCTATTCGTTGCCCCTTCCTCAGTACACTCCGGATGTCCCAGCTCACAAATGAAGGCCCCGTGAGGGCAAATTTTCAGTAAGACAGGAAAGATCGATGTCCGATACAAAAACCGGCCACGTAAAGTGGTTCAACGAATCCAAGGGCTTTGGTTTCATCGCCCAGGAAGGCGGCAGTGACGTTTTCGTTCACTACAGTGCAATCAACTCAAACGGTTTCCGCACCCTGGCTGAAGGCCAGCAGGTGCAGTTCACCGTAACCCAGGGCCCGAAAGGCCCGCAGGCGGAAAACGTAGTCCCGATGTAAGGGCGCGGGTTTTCCGCCGGATGCCCCTCACGGGCAGACGGAAAACAAAACGGCCGGCATAGTTGCCGGCCGTTTTGCTATTCTGACTTGCTGACACCGGGTACTCAGGCAGTTTCTGCCGCTTCTGCGCCCTGGGCTGCCGGCATTTCGGTACCCACCGCCTGGGCCACTGCAGAGAACAGCGCCTGCAAAGTGGCCGATGTGGTGTCTTCAGCCAAGGCCGCAGCACTGCAGTGCTGACCGTTGGCCGTCAGGCGAATACAGGCCAGTGCGTTGGCATTGGTCCCTTCCCCCAGCGCGAACTCATCGTAGGCTTCTACTGCCACATTCACTCCAAAGCGCTTGGCCAAGCCGTCTGATACGGCTTCTACTGCGCCCAGACCACGCCCTTCAAAGGTAACCGGCGCGGCCTCGCTGCCCACCACCACTTCTGCCCGCACTCCGTCTTCATCCCGGTGCAGGTCATAGGAACGCAATGACCAGTCGGCATGTACTTTCAGATAGCGGTCTTCGAACAGCCGGTGGATAGTCAGCGAGTCAATCTCGCCACCGTTGCTTTCTGCCTCTTTCTGCACCACCTTACTGAACTCGATCTGCAACCAGCGCGGCAGGGTGATGTCGTAATCCCGCTCCAGTACGTAGGCGGTACTCGTTCTTCATGACGTAGGCGACCCCGCCCTTGCCGGACTGGCTGTTGATACGCACCACTTCTTCGTACCGGCGTCCGACATCGAACGGATCGATCGGCAAGTAGGCCACGTTCCAGACATCACCCTCTTTGCGGCGGGCCAAACACTTGCGAATCGCGTCCTGATGACTGCCGGAGAACGCGGTGAACACCAGCTCGCCCGCATACGGATGGCGCGGATGAGTGGAAATCTCGGTACAGGCTTCCACCACTTCGGTAATTTCCGCCATGCCGGACAAGTCCAGGGTCGGGTCGATGCCCTGGGAATACAGGTTCATGGCCATGGTTACCAGGTCCATGTTGCCGGTACGCTCACCGTTGCCCATCAGGGTGCCTTCCACCCGGTCCGCGCCTGCCATCACGCCCAGTTCCGCGGCCGCCACCGCACAGCCCCGGTCGTTATGGGTGTGCAGGCTGATGCTGATGTGCTCACGGTAGCGAATGTTCTCGCAAATCCACTCGACCTGATCGGCGAACACGTTAGGAGTAGACATCTCCACCGTGGCTGGCAGGTTGATAATCACCGGCTGGCCCTGGTCGGGGCGCCAAACGTCGGTTACGGCGTCAATCACTTCTGCGGCAAAGTCCAGTTCGGTGCCAGTGAAGCTCTCCGGAGAATACTGGAAGGTCCAGTCGGTCTCCGGGTGACGAGCCGCGATTTCCTTCACCAGGGTAGCGCCATTGACGGCGATCTCGCGTATGCCGTCGCGGTCCAGGCCAAACACCTGCTCCCGCTGAACCGTCGAGGTGGAGTTGTACACGTGTACAATCGCCTGCTTCGCGCCTTTCAGCGCCTCATAGGTGCGCTCGATCAGTTCCGGGCGGGCCTGGGTGAGCACCTGGATTTTCACATCCGCTGGAATGCGGTTTTCTTCAATCAGTTTGCGGCAGAAATCAAAGTCCGGCTGGCTCGCCGCCGGGAAACCGATTTCGATTTCCTTGAAGCCAAGCTTGACCAGCAAATCGAACAAACGCTGCTTCTGGGCAACGGACATAGGCTTGATCAGGGACTGGTTACCATCCCGCAGGTCAACAGCACACCAGGTGGGAGCTTTTTCGATAACCTGGTCGGGCCAGCGGCGGTCTTTCTTGGCAACCGGCTTGAAGGCAACGTATTTACGATGATCAAAGGCCATATCTGACAATTCCTTTCACGGGTCTGTGTAATGGGATCATTCTAACGCTGCTGTGGCGCTATTTGGTTGCTATTTCGGGGCATTTTCACTACCTTTCAAATATATAATTGCTCAAACAAGAGGTTTGATGAAATAAAATGTCCACGAAAGAAAAAACCCTGATACAAATCGACAAAATCGACCGAAAAATCCTCGAACAATTGCAGAAAGACGGCTCACTAACCAATCAGCAGCTCGCCGAAAAAGTGGGATTATCCCCGTCCCCCTGCCTGCGCCGGGTCAGGGCCCTGGAAGAGGCGGGCATAATTATCCGCACGGTGACCATTCTCGATCACAAAAAACTGGGGCTGGCATTAACGGCGATTATTCTGATTGGCATGGACCGGCACACACCGGAGCGGTTTGCGGCCTTCGAGGAACAGGTTGCCGACTACCCGGAAGTCCAGGAGTGCTACCTGATTACCGGCCAGAGCGCTGACTACATGCTGAAAATTGTGGTGCCGGATATGGACCATTATCACCAGTTCCTGCTGAACCGGATTACCCGCATCCCCGGAGTCAGTGGTGTGCATTCCAGCTTTGTCCTGCGGCGGGTGATTGACAGCACGGCCCTGCCCCTCGGTTACCTTTCCTGACGGATCAGCTCGGCCACATAGGCGTGGGTCATCACTTTCAATTCGCCAACCAGTTGCCGGCCCTGCTGGTCCGGCAGGGTGGCTGCCAGGCGAAGAATGGAGCCCGCGGAACGGGGCAATAACAGGCTGGCATTCCAGCGCCGGTCGTCCGGCAGGTCGGGATACTCCTGTTGCAGTCGTGCATCCAGGTCGCTGGCGTTGTTATACAGTTCCCGCAGGTCGAGGTCTCGCAATTCGGGCATAGCCTCAACGCCACTCCAGATCGCCGCGTAGGCGGGTTCGGTACGGTAGAAAGTGTAGAACTGCTCAATCAGCACTTCGATGGCCTCATCCAGGCCCAGCTCCGGCAACTTCTCCCGCAGTGCGTGTTCCATCTTCTCTACATGGCCTTCGGCAATGGCGTGCACGATGGCCGCCTTGTTCGGGAAATACCGGTAAAGAGAGGCCAGCGACATATCCGACTGCCGGGCAATGGCCGACATGCTGGTGCCGTCTACCCCGTTCTCGTGAAAGATCGCAGCCGCGTGCCGCAATATGGCGTCTACACGCTCCCTGCTCCGCGCCTGCACGGGCTTTCGGCGTGGTGTTACGTCGATAGATTCGTCAGTCATTATCTGTACCTTATGCAGCAGGCTCCGTACAATAACGCCCACTTTACGACAAAGAAAGGCAGAGTCAGGCCAACAGACCTGCCAATTAGTCTTAAACCCCGGATTTCAATAAACGGAAGACACCATGCGAGCAAGCCGCTACCTGATTGCCACCCAGAAAGAGACCCCCGCCGATGCCGAGATCATCAGCCACCAGCTGATGCTGCGCGCCGGCATGATCCGCAAACTGGCCGCCGGCCTGTACACCTGGCTGCCCATGGGGCTGCGTACCCTGCGCAAGGTAGAGCGGATTGTTCGTGAAGAGATGGACAAGAGCGGCGCCCAGGAAGTACTGATGCCCGCCGTTCAGCCCGCGGAACTGTGGCAGGAATCCGGCCGATGGGAACAGTACGGCGGCGAACTGCTGCGCCTGAACGACCGCCATGGCCGGGATTTCTGCTTCGGCCCTACCCATGAAGAAGTCATCACCGACCTGATCCGCAACGAGCTCAAAAGCTACAAGGAACTGCCGGCCAACTTCTACCAGATCCAGACCAAGTTCCGCGACGAGCGCCGCCCGCGTTTCGGCGTGATGCGCGCCCGGGAATTCATCATGAAAGACGCCTATTCGTTCCACGTGAACGCAGCGTCCCTGGATGACACCTATCAACTGATGCACCAGACGTACTGCAACATCTTTGATCGTCTTGGTCTGGACTATCGTCCGGTGCAGGCGGATTCGGGCTCTATCGGCGGTAGCGCTTCCCACGAATTCCACGTGCTGGCCTCCTCTGGCGAAGATGCCATTGTGTTCAGCACCGAAAGTGACTACGCGGCGAACATCGAAAAAGCCGAAGCCGTGGCTCCGGCGGGCGATCGCCCGGCACCGGGTGAAGCCCTGCAGGAAGTGCACACCCCCGGCCAGAAGACCATTGAAGCAGTTTCCACCTTCCTTGGTCTGCCGCCAGAACGCAGCGTAAAAACCCTGCTGGTGAAAGCGGAAGCCGACGAGAATGGCGAAGCTGGGCTGGTTGCGCTGATCCTGCGCGGCGACCACACCCTGAACGAGATCAAGGCAGAAAACCTGGCCGGCGTTGCCGAGCCGCTGACCATGGCCACTGACGAAGAAATCGTGAAAGCCATCGGCTGCAACCCCGGTTCTATTGGCCCTGTTAACCTGCCGGTGCAGGTGATTGTTGACCGTAGTGCCGCCCATCTGGCGGACTTCGTCTGCGGTGCCAACAAGGATGACTACCACCTGACCGGCGTAAACTGGGAGCGCGACGTACCGCTGGGTCGGGTGGAAGACCTGCGCAACGTGGTGGAAGGCGACCCAAGCCCGGACGGCAAGGGCACCCTGGAGATCCGCCGTGGTATCGAAGTGGGCCACATCTTCAAGTTGGGCAACAAGTACAGCCAGGCCTTGAATGCCAGCGTGCTGGATGAGAACGGCAAGGCCGTGATCATGGAGATGGGCTGCTACGGCATCGGCGTATCCCGCATCGTGGCGGCATCCATCGAACAGAACAATGACGACAAGGGCATTATCTGGCCAGACGCGATCGCCCCGTTCGAGGTGGCCATTGTTACCCTGAACGCCCACAAGAACCCCGTGGTGGCGGAAGCCGGTGACAAGCTCTACGACCAACTGCGCCAGGCCGGCTACGATGTACTGCTGGATGACCGGAACGAACGCCCGGGCGTGAAGTTTGCCGATATGGAACTGATGGGCATTCCGCACCGGTTTGTGATCTCCGACCGCGGCCTGAGCGCCGGAACGCTGGAATACAAGGGCCGTCGCGATGCCGATAAACAGGATATCGCGCTGGAAGATGCACTGGCGTTTCTGGTGAAAGCCTCTCCCAAAGCCGGTCTGTAATCCGCCCCTCCTCCGGGCAGCCATTCCTGTGCTGCCCGGGGGAAGGTTGAAGGCCCGGGTGTCAGCTGCCTGCTACACCCGGCTCCTGCTCAAGCTCTACCCCGAATTTTTCCTGCACCGATTCACGCACGTCCTTCGCCAGCGCCAGAATGTCCTGCCCGGAACCACCGGAATGGTTAATCAGCACCAGCGCCTGCCGGTTATGAATGCCTACCTTTGAGTTTCGATATCCCTTCCAGCCAGCTTGGTCTATCAACCACGCTGCCGCCAGTTTCACGCCATCGGGCAGCGGGTAGGACACCAAATCCGGGAACCGGCTGTTCAGAACTTCAAACTGCGCCTGACTGATCACCGGGTTCTTGAAGAAACTGCCGGCATTCGGCAAAACGGCAGGGTCGGGCAGTTTTCGGCGGCGTACGGCCATAACCGCTTCTGCCACGGCCAGGGGAGTAAGACTGCCGGCATCCGCATCGCCCAGATACTCCTGGAGGTCACGGTATCCGAGCTTCAGGGGCGCCGCGCGGGAGAGTTTCAGGCGAATTTCAAGAATGATGTAACGGCCGGGCTGGCGCTTGAACAGGCTGTCCCTGTAGGCGAACTCGCAGTCAGCCGCCGGCAACTCGACAGTTTCCATGGTGCGGCGGTCCAGCGCGGTGACCGATTGCAGCGTGTCGCACAGTTCGACACCGTAGGCACCGATGTTCTGAACCGGCGCCGCCCCGGCGGTGCCCGGAATCAGCGCCAGGTTCTCGATGCCCCGGTAACCGGAGCGGGCGGCATACAAAACCGCCTCGTGCCAGTTCTCCCCGGCAGCCAGCACCAGCACCGCTTCGTTATCTTGAACCTGCTCCCAGGTGCGCCCTCGGAGCGCCACATGCAGTACCAGGCCCTCAAAGTCGCTGGCAAAGATCAGGTTGCTGCCACCGCCCAGCACCAGGGTTTCCAGGTCATGATCCCGGGCCCAGGCCAGAGCGGCTTCAAGCTCGCCCACGGAGGCAATGCTTGCAAAATATCGGGCCCGCGCCGGTACCGCCATGGTATTCAGCCCCTGGAGACTGACCTGTTCACGGATTTCCGGCACCCGGGTCAAGCCAGCCGCTCCCGGATCGTCTCCAGCAGCCCTTCACTGGCTTCGTGAATCATGTCAAGCACCTGCTCGAATCCGTCTTCACCACCGTAGTACGGGTCTGGCACTTCGGCCTGGCCGGAGTTACCGAATTCCAGGAACAAACGGGGCTCGGTGCCACCATTCTGGTTCCAGATATCCCGCACATCGGCCAGATTGGAGCGATCCATTACCAGCACATAATCAAAGCGGTCCAGGTCTTCGGCCTGAATCTGCCGGGCCCGGAGGTTACTGATATCAATGCCACGCCGCTCTGCTGCTGCGGTTGAGCGGGCGTCCGGGGCCTTGCCGATATGCCAGTTGCCGGTGCCGCAGGAGTCGATATGCAGGCTTTCAAGCAGCCCCTGCTCTTCCGCCAGTTTGCGGAACACGCCCTCTGCGCTCGGAGAACGGCAGATATTGCCCAGACACACAAACAGCACGCTCACTTGTTCAGACATAACGCCCCCCTGCTTCCATCAGCGCCCTTACCCGCACCAGATCCTCCTCCGTATCGACGCCGGGCGCCGGTGGGCGCTCGGCAATATCCACGTGAATCCGGGCACCGTTATACAACGCCCGCAACTGTTCCAATGCCTCTACCTGCTCGGTCGGTGCCGGCGGCCAGGTAACAAACTGCGCCAACACGCTGGCCCGGTAGCCATAGATACCGATATGGCGGAAGTAACCAACCCCGTCAGGCAGGTCCACATCCACCGCTGGCGCATTGGCCGGCCAGAAATCCCGGGCCCAGGGAATGGGGGCCCGGCTGAAATAGTGGGCCAGGCCCCGGGCGTCGAACACCACTTTTACCACGTTCGGATTGAACACCTGACGAGCATCGTGGAGGCGCTCACACAGGGTGGCTATTTCCGCTTCCGGATACAGCTCCAGATTCTCGGCCACCTGATTGATCAGGGCCGGCGGAATGAGCGGCTCGTCACCCTGCACATTCACCACCCGGTGGTCAGCCTCAAGCCCCAGTTTGCGGGCCACTTCTTCCAGCCGGTCGGTACCACTTGCGTGGTTGGGCGAGGTCATTACCACCTCTGCCCCGAAGGCTCTGCACGCTTCTTCTATACGGACATCGTCGGTGGCAACCACCACACGGCTGGCCCGGCTTTCTGCAGCCCGCTCGCACACATGCTGGATCATCGGTTTACCGGCAATCATCGCCAGGGGCTTGCCGGGCAGACGGCTGGAAGCGTAACGGGCTGGAACAACAACGGTGAAGGACATGGAATACCCCGTGGCAGCTCAGTGCTTGTCGAGACGTTCGTC
>CAYUNQ010000038.1:0-13946 GCA_964446185.1 uncultured Marinobacter sp.
TCCAGGCAGTTCGACGTTAACTACCAGTGGGAAGGCGACCTTCTGAAATTCAAACGCAGCGGCGTGAAAGGCCAGCTGGACATTGCCGAGACCGACCTGCACATTCGCCTGGAGCTTGGCATGCTGCTGCGGCCGTTCAAATCCCGCATCGAGCAGGAAATTCATTCCCAGCTGGACCAGATCATCCAGGCCTGACCGCTACAGGTCGCCCGGCAGTGAAAACGGCTCCGGGTGACCTTTCAGTATGTTCTTCATGACCTGCCGTTCCCGGCTGATCAGTCGTTCAATCAACACATCCACCTTGTCCATTTTCCGGAAAGCACTGTAGCCCCGGTGCAAAAAGCTGTGCAAATCACCCAGTTCGGCCATTTCCGCCGGCCTTCGGGTCATCGACAGCAGCCAGCCCAGTGTGCGGTTGCGCACATAGCGGTCGAGCTGCAGGCCGGTATCCGAGACCAGTTCCAGTTGCCGGTGCCGCGCCGGTAGTTGCCCGCTGGCCCGGTAGCCTTCGCACCAGGCGTCAGCGGTGATCAAGCCGGTATCCAGGCCTTCCCGGTCAAACCATTCGGCCAGTTCCAGGTCCAGGCTCTGGGTCAGCAGGTTCAGTTCCACCAGGCCGGCAAAGGTGGCCAGCAGGTGGTCGGGTAGCCACTTCACCATTTTCGGGAATACGCGGTCGATGTTGTCGTCGCGGTGGGTCATGCCGGCCGGGGCGTAGAGGTCGGTCAGCAGGAATTCCAGGCCGGTGTGATAGCCGGGGTGGCGGTACAGGTCCTGGTGGGTGGTTTTCAGGCGTTCGGCCTGCCAGTCGGCAATCCGGTGGGTGTCGTCCAACAGCGGGCTGGCGGCTTTCAGTTGCCGGAAATCATGGTATTCAAGCAGCAGGCGCTTGAGCCTGTGGGCGTTTTCTGACTGCACTTCCGTTGCGACCAGGCGCTCACGATACATGCCGGTACTCCATCACACTGAACCTGAAACCGCGCAGTTTAACGAAGCCCTGCAGCCAGCGCACCCGGAATCGGGGCCACAAAGTCAGCCCTGTGCAGCGGCCGGCAGGGTTTCAAAGCCCGGTACCCATTCCTTGCTGTCCAGGGTGATGAAGTGGCTGGGGGCCCCGGTTTCAACAATCCGCATGGTGGTGGGGCTGGTGCGGGCGCTGGCCAGCATGGCGGTACGGTCCAGGATGCGGTCGGTGCCGGGAATCAGGAAGGTGCCATGGCGCACGTGTTGATACACGGAACTGTCTGTGCGGGCCATCCACTCCATGATGTTCTCGATGTTGCGAACAATGGTGAGGTGGTCTTTGGTGGCGGAGAACAGCTTGCCCAGCAACTGGCGCTTGCGCGGATTCATCTTGCCGAAGAAAGTCTGGCCATAGGCCGACTGAGGCGCACTGTTGATCAGGCGGATCAGCCAGGGCCACATGCCATGGCTGACCGGTTCCAGCAAGGTGGTGACCAGTCCGTGCAGCTTGCCCTGGGGCAGCACCGGGGCTTCCAGCACCACCTCCACATCTTCATAGAGTTCCGGCCACTGGCGGATGGCTTCCAGGATAACCGCGCCGCCCCGGGAGTGGCCGTGTACACGGATGTTGCGGGTCGTGGGCAGGTTCTGCAGGGCCTGGTTCAGGATGCAGGCATCGTATTCGATGGTGCCTTCAAGGTGTTTGATGGGCACTTCCCAGTCCGGAGTTTCAGGCGTTACGCCATTCACCGGTATGTGGTAGTTGCTGCAAGTGAGCAGGATCAGTTCGGTTGTGGGGGCGTCGTAGGCCTGGGTGAAGTAGCAGTGGTTTTCCAGAAAGCCGTGTACGCCAATGACAGTCTGTTGAGCGGTGCCACTGTGATTGCGTACGGAAACCGCGCCCTTTCCGACCCGGAATACCCGGCCGGAAAACATTTCCGAGTAGGCATTGTCGATCGGCTTGATCAGTTTGCGAACATGGCTGGCTTTCATTGTTCCTCTCCTCCCGGCACAACCTCGGTTTTTTTTGGAATTGGGTAGCCGGTTCGTCTTTTGTACCCCGATCGGCGTGCGGGTGTAGTGGCACCAGCGCCCGGATTTTTGGTGACCCGGGGCCAATCAGGCTTCTGCGTGTTCAGTCTATAACCATTGCACCAAGCCATATAACGAGTATAGAAGTGAACAGTTAATCACGTGTAACTTTTTGTAAGCCTGTGCGCGCTGTTCGCACAATGGAGCCGGATGAATGAGTCTGGCACAATGCCGGATTGGCTTTTTACCAGTTTACTGACCGGGGACCTTCAGGTTTGAACCCAGAGCACTCGCATCTCATGCTGCCTTCGGATTCAGCCTGGCTGGCTCTGGAACGGCCGGACAACCCCATGACCATCACCGTCATGCTCCGGGTAGACGGGTTGACCGCCGGACGTTTCCGGGAGTTTCTGAGCGTCTACTGGTCAGCCTGGGAGCGCTTCGGTTGTCGTCCGGTGTGGAAAGCGCCGGCCTGGTACTGGCAGCCGGACGCCACCTTCAACGTGGCTCACCACCTGGATGTGGCGATTGATCGTTTTGACCGGAACCAGCTGCAGGACTGGGTGTCTGCCCGGCTCAACGAACCCCTGCCGCTTTACCGTCCGGCCTGGAAGTTCTGGCTGGCGCCCAATGCCGAAGGCGGCGGGGCCCTGCTGTTGCGGATACACCACTGCTATGCCGATGGCTTGTCGCTGTTGAGTATTTTCGACCAGCTGTGCCCGGCCTCCCCCAGGCAATACCCGGCGGTATACGGCGCCCCGGAGCAGCCCCGGACAGGGCGCTGGCTGGAAACCGCGCAGCAATGGCTGGGCTCCGAGCTTGCCCGTTATGTTTCCCCCTCGCAGTCTGATGCAGAAAAGCCGGAGTCCGGCACGGAGCAAAACCTCGCCGCCCGCACCGTTCAGAACGGAGCCCGGCTGGTGCATGAGCTGGGCCAGTTCCTGGCCGAGCCGGAAGACTCACCGTCTGACCTCAAGCAGCCGCTGGCCGGCCAGCGCAATTGCCGCTGGTCTGCTCCGGTGCCGCTGGAGCGTTTCCGCACCATTGCCCGCCAAACCCACACCACTATCAACGATGTGCTGCTGGCCTGTGTGGCGGCGGCGGTGCGCCCGCGGCTGGGCATGACACCGGCACAGCTGGATGAGGCGGTGATGCATGCGGCGGTACCGGTGGATATCCGCACCCGCTTGCCCGAAGGCATCAAGCCCGAAGCTGGCGAGCCCGGCAACTGCTTCGGTACCGTGTTTGTGCCATTGCCGGTGGATGGCGAAAGCGCCCTGGAGCGGTTGTTCCGTATCAAGCACGAAACCCGCAAACTGAAGAAAAGCTGGCAGCCGGGCCTGGCCTGGGGCCTGACCGCCTGCGCCTCCCTGTTGCCGGACATCGGCCGCAAGCCCCTGGCCGACCTGTTCTTCCGCAAGGCCTCGGCCGTGGTCTCCAACGTGCCGGGCACCCCGGAAACCCGTTACCTGGCCGGTTGCCCCATTACCGAGCAGATGTTCTGGGTGCCCCAGGCCGGGGATATCGGCCTGGGTGTGAGCATTGTCAGCTATGCCGGGCAGGTGCAGTTTGGTGTGGTTGCCGATGAGGCGGTGATGGCGGATCCGGCGGCGTTTCTGGAGGATTGTCTGGGGGAACTGGATCAGCTGGGCTGACCATACGACCATTGGCCTAGCCGATTCTTGCTGCGCCTGCCTACAAACCTTCCGGATTGGGTCTACCTTTGTTGTGTTAACGCAAAAGGCTGCGTTGCCCTGCGACAATCACAACTAAAGAGGCAGAAGTCATGATCTATGCACAACCCGGACAAGAAGGCTCCGTTGTTTCCTTCGAATCCCGTTACGAAAACTACATTGGCGGCCAGTGGGTGGCGCCTGTAAAAGGCCAGTACTTCGACAACATCACCCCGGTAACCGGCGCCGTGTTCTGTGAGGTGCCCCGTTCGACTGCCGAGGACATCGACCTGGCCCTGGACGCCGCCCACAAGGCTGCACCAGCCTGGGGCAAGACCTCCCCTACCGAACGCTCCAATATACTGCTGAAAATTGCCGACCGCATCGAGGCGAACCTGGAAAAGCTGGCGGTGGCGGAGACCTGGGACAACGGCAAGGCGGTGCGTGAAACCCTGAATGCCGACATCCCGCTGGCGGCCGACCATTTCCGTTATTTCGCCGGTTGTATCCGCGCCCAGGAAGGCCACATGGGCGAGATCGACCACAACACCGTGGCGTACCATTTCCACGAGCCGCTGGGCGTGGTCGGCCAGATCATCCCCTGGAACTTCCCGCTGCTGATGGCGGCCTGGAAGCTGGGCCCGTGCCTGGCCGCCGGTAACTGCACCGTGCTCAAGCCCGCCGAGCAGACCCCGGCCAGCATTTTGGTTCTGATGGAAATCATCGGCGACCTGCTGCCGCCGGGTGTGCTCAACATCGTCAACGGCTATGGCCCGGAGGCGGGTCAGGCCCTGGCCACCAGCAAGCGTATTGCCAAGATCGCCTTCACCGGCTCCACCCCGGTGGGCTCGCACATCCTCAAGTGCGCGGCTGAAAACATCATTCCGTCGACTGTTGAGCTGGGCGGCAAGTCCCCGAACATCTACTTCTCCGACGTGATGAAGGCAGAGCCGGAGTTTGTCGACAAGTGCGTGGAAGGCCTGGTTCTGGCGTTCTTCAACCAGGGCGAAGTCTGCACCTGCCCGTCACGGGCGCTGGTTCAGGAAGACATGTTCGAAGAATTCATGCAGAAAGTGGTTGCCCGCACCAAGGCTATTAAGCGTGGCAACCCGCTGGATACCGAGGTTCAGGTGGGTGCCCAGGCCTCCAAGGAACAGTTCGACAAGATCATGTCGTACATGGAGATCGGCCGCCAGGAAGGCGCGGTGGTATTGACTGGCGGTGACCGTGAGCACCTGGAAGGCGAGTTCAACAACGGTTTCTACATTCAGCCGACCCTGTTCAAGGGCGACAACAAGATGCGTGTGTTCCAGGAAGAAATCTTCGGCCCGGTGGTGGGTGTGACCACCTTCAAGACTGCGGAAGAAGCCCTGGCCATCGCTAACGACACCGAGTTTGGTCTGGGTGCCGGCGTGTGGACGCGCGACACCAACCTTGCTTACCGCATGGGCCGCAACATTCAGGCCGGTCGGGTATGGATGAACTGCTACCACGCCTACCCGGCCCACGCCGCGTTCGGTGGTTACAAGAAGTCCGGTGTTGGCCGCGAAACCCACAAGATGGCGCTGGAACACTACCAGCAGACCAAGTGTATGTTGACCAGCTACGACACCAACCCGCTCGGGTTTTTCTGATTGCTGCTCATTTCCGGGCCGCGGTTTTCCGCGGCCCGGTATTTCTGGTATACCCGGTTCAACAGATGTCATTAACCCCTGGAGGGCTGAATCCGAATGTTCAAAGCAATCCTGATTGAAGGCAGTCGGGGTGACCAGCAGGTCTCTCTCAAATCCGTCGATGAAGCGCAGTTGCCGGAAGGCGATGTCACCGTGGATGTAGCCTACAGCACCCTGAACTACAAGGACGGCCTGGCGATTACCGGCCGGGCGCCCATTGCCAAGACTTATCCGATGGTTCCGGGCATCGACCTGGCTGGTGTTGTCGCGGAATCGTCCAATCCCGACTTCAAGGCCGGAGACGAAGTGGTCCTGAATGGCTGGGGTGTGGGTGAGAAACACTGGGGTGGTCTGGCCCAGAAAGCCCGCTTGTCGGGTGACTGGCTGATTCCGCTGCAGGCACCGTTCACCGCCCGCCAGGCTATGGCCATTGGAACGGCAGGTTACACCGCCATGCTGTGTGTGATCGCCCTGGAGAAACACGGTGTGAAGCCGGAGTCTGGCGATATCCTCGTGACCGGTGCCACCGGTGGCGTTGGTAGTGTGGCGGTGGCCATTCTGGCCAAGCTGGGCTACTCGGTCACTGCGGTAACCGGCCGGCCGGAAGAGGAAGCCTACCTGAAATCCCTGGGCGCCAAACAGATTCTGGACCGGGCCGAACTGAGTGAACCGGGCAAGCCGCTGGCCCGGGAAGCCTGGGCCGGTGCTGTGGATGTGGCCGGCGGCCAGGTACTGGCCAATGTTTGTGCCGGCATGAAATATCGCGGGGTAGTGGCCGCGTGTGGCCTGGCTGCCGGTATGGATTTTCCGGCAACCGTGGCGCCGTTCATCCTGCGTGGCGTGACCCTGTGTGGTATCGACAGTGTGATGGCCCCGAAAGCGGACCGGGTGTATGCCTGGAAACGCCTGGCGGAGGATCTGTCACCGGAGCTGCTGGACAGCATGATCACCGAAGTGGCCTTCGAGGATGCCATAGACGCCGCCGGCCGGCTGATGGACGGCAAAATTCGTGGCCGGATTGTGATTCCGGTGGCCGGTTAGCTCTATACTGGTTGAACGCAAGAGCAATAGAGCAGGGAGACCAAGTGAGCGACTTCAGAACCGAGACCGACAGCCTGGGCGAGGTATCCGTACCCGCAAACGCCCTCTGGGGCGCCCAGACCCAGCGGGCCATCGACAACTTTCCGGTCAGCGGCCAGCCTATGCCGGCCGATTTCATCAAGGCGGTGGTGCTGGTGAAATGGTCTGCCGCCCAGGCTAATGCCTCCCTGGGTCTGTTGGACGCACCATACCGTGATGCCATCGTGCAGGCCTGCGGTCGCCTGAGCATGGGCGAGTTTGCTGACCAGTTTCCGGTCGACCGCTACCAGACCGGGTCTGGCACCAGTACCAATATGAACGTGAACGAGGTGGTGGCCGCTATCGCCCGGCAACAGGGGGTGGATGTAAACCCGAACGATCACGTGAACATGAGCCAAAGCTCGAACGATGTGATCCCCACGGCCATCCACATCAGCTCGGTGCTGGCAGTAAAGAACAAGTTGTTGCCAGCCATCTCGCACCTTCGCGGGGTGATTTACCAGCGTGAGGGTGAGCTGGCAGGGCAGGTGAAAACCGGGCGCACCCACCTGATGGACGCCATGCCGGTTACCCTCGGCCAGGAACTGAAAACCTGGCGGGAACAGCTGGCGGCAGTCGAAAAGCGGCTTGAAGCGGCGATGGACGAGCTGGCAGACCTGCCCCAGGGTGGCACGGCGGTAGGCACCGGGGTAAATGCCGCGTCCGAGTTTGCCGGGCAGTTCATCAAGTTCCTGAAGATAAACAGCGGCTATAGTTTTCGCTCCCTCAACCACAAGTTCGTGGCTCAGAGTGCGGTGGATGCGCCGGTGGCGCTGTCGGCCCAACTCAGGGGCCTGGCCGTGGTGCTGACCAAGATCGCCAACGATCTGCGCTGGATGAACAGCGGCCCCATTCACGGTTTGTCGGAGATCAGCTTGCCGGCGCTGCAGCCGGGCAGCAGCATCATGCCCGGCAAGGTGAACCCGGTGATTCCGGAATCGGTGGCCATGGTGGGAGCCCAGGTGGTGGGGCTGGATAATGCCGTGGCCATGGCCGGCCAGTCCGGCAACTTCCAGCTGAACGTGATGCTGCCGCTGGTGGGCGCCAACCTGCTGGATATGATTGGCTTGCTGGCCAATGCCACAACCATGCTGGCCGACAAGGCCATTCAGGGTTTTACGGTTAATGCCGACAACCTGAATGCCGGTGTGGGGCGTAACCCCGTGCTGGTGACGGCCCTGAACCCGGAAATCGGCTACGCCCTGGCGGCGGACATTGCCAAGGAAGCCTACCGCACCGGCCGGCCGGTGATTGATGTAGCGGAAGAGCGCAGTGGCCTGAGCCGCCAGCGCCTGGAAGAGCTGATGGATCCGCTCAAGCTGACCCGTGGAGGGCTCGACTGAGCCAGTCCCGCCGGAGGTAACCCGTGCTGTTGTCGCTGGAACTGTTCGTAATGTTGGTGCTGGCCAACGGATCTCCGGTGCTGGTGGCCCGGCTGTTGCACAATCGCTGGGGCTGGCCAGTAGATGGTGACCGGCTCTGGCGTGACGGCCGGCCGGTGTTTGGTCACAGCAAAACCTGGCGCGGGCTGGCCTCCGGTGTGCTGTCCTGTCTGTTATTCGCGGCCTGGCTGGGGCTGGGCTGGATCTTCGGGGCGCTGTTCGGCTTCCTGGCGTTGCTGGGGGATTTGCTCAGCAGTTTCATCAAGCGCCGCGCAGGGCTGGTGTCCAGTTCCCGCGCCCTGTGGCTGGATCAGCTGCCGGAAGCCCTGTTGCCCATGCTGATGGCCTGGTGCTGGTTGCCGCTGGCGTTATGGCAGGCGGTTGGAGTCGCTGTACTGTTCGCGATTGCCAACGTGGTGGTTTCGCCGCTGCTGTACCGGCTGGGTATTCGTAAGCAACCCCACTGAGGCCTCAGGCCGGGCCTCGGGTGAGGGTGTGCAGGGTAACCTCCGGCGGGCAGTTCAGCCGCACATTCAGCACCGAGGTGCCCGCTCCGGGCGAGGTGTAACCCTGCATCCCGTTCACTTGCCAGAAGCCCTTGCCGAGCCTGCGGGGGCAGTCGGAATCCAGGGTGACCGGGATGCCGCCGGGCAGGCAGATCTGGCCGCCATGGGTGTGGCCGCATAAAAACAGGTCATAGCCGGCGTGGGCCGCTTCGCGCCAGATTTCAGGCGTGTGGCTGAGCAGCAGGCTGATACCGCCGGCGGGAATGTCATCGCCGGCCCGGTGCAGGTTGTGCACCTTGTAGTAGTGGGCGTCGTCCACCCCGGCCAGGTAGATTGTGGCCTGGTCCCGTTCCAGCGGCACCATTTCATTCATCAGCAGCCGGTAGCCCATATCCTCCAGTGCCGGAACCATGCGTACGCTGTCGTGGTTGCCCAGCACCGCGTAGGTGTCTCCCCGGATCGCTTCCCGGAGCCTCGCCATGCCTTCAAGGGCGGCATCCACCGGGCCCCAGGTGCGCTGGCGGTAATCGCCGGTCAGCACGCACAGGTCGTAGTCCAGCGGCTCAATCTGGCGCATAACAGCCTGCAAATTCTGCTCGTCCATATCTACGTGCAGGTCGGTCAGGTGCAGTATCCGGAAGCCTTCAAAGGCTTGGGGCAGGTCGGGCAACACAAAGGTGTTGTGGGCGGTTTGCAGCTTGCGGCTGTTGCTCTGGGCCCGGCTGAATAACCCTACCGCCTGCAGGCAAAAGCGGATAAAGCGCGGCGCGTTGGCGATGTTCTCAAGGTGAAAGGAGCGCTTGTCGCGGCCCAGAATCAGGGCCTCGGACTCCTGCTCGATGCCCAGGCGCTGGCGGGCGTGTACCGGCCCCAACCGAAGGCTTAGGCGGTAATGAAGAAGCTCGTCCTGATCTTCCGGTTCGCGGACTTTTGCTGTCATGCTGTTTCCCTGATGCCGAGCGGGACCTTATCTCTGGCCCCTGTTTTCATTATGGTGGCTGACAGGGCATGTGCAACCGTCCTGACATAATTTCATCTTGCGGTTGTGTCTGTTTATCATCGGTGGTCGTATACACAGGTATAACCTGTGCAACCAGAGACTGGAGAGAAACTATGACCGAAAGCTGCAATATACCGGGCCTGAACGTGCCGCGCAGCCGGTTCCCGACCCCGGAACAGGAACTGCCTGAAACCGGCAGCGAAGCCCATGTGGTGCTGGCCGGTGGTTGCTTCTGGTGCGTGGAAGCGGTGTTCCTGGCTATCGACGGAGTTACCCGGGTTGAATCCGGCTATGCCGGTGGTTCGGCTGACACAGCGAATTATGAGGCGGTCTGTTCCGGCAGCACCGGCCATGCCGAAGTGGTAGACGTGCACTACAATCCGGAAAAGGTCGGTTTCGGAGAGCTGCTGCGGGTGTTTTTCTCGGTGGCCCACGACCCGACCCAGCTGAACCGGCAGGGCAACGACATCGGCAGCCAGTACCGGTCAGCCGTATTCTATGAAAACGATGCCCAGAAGCAGCTGGTGCAGGCCTACATCCGGCAACTGGATGAGTCCGGCGTTTACCCGGCACCGGTGGTTACCAGCCTGGAGCCGCTGACCGCGTTTTACCCGGCTGAGGCCCACCACCAGAACTTTGCCGCCCGTAATCCGTTCCAGCCCTATATCATGGCCGTGGCTGCCCCGAAGATGGAAAAACTGGCCAGTGCCTGGCCGGACCGACTGAAACCCGAATTCAGCCAGGACGACCCGAACCTGGCCTGAGGAGAATGCAATGAGTGTATCGGCATCAGGCTATGACCTGACCCCGCTGAGTGCAGCGGACATTGAAGACAGGGCCAGCGCACTGAACGCGGAAGAGCGACGGGTGTTGCTGGACCACGGCACCGAGCACCCGTTCTGCGGCACCCTGCTGGACAACAAGAAGGCTGGGGTATACCACTGCCGGCTGTGTGACCTGCCGTTGTTCAGCTCCGATGCCAAGTTTGATTCCGGCACTGGCTGGCCGAGTTTCTTCCAGCCGCTTGACCCGGAACATATCCGCTACATTGAGGACACCAGCTTTGGCATGGTGCGAACCGAGATCCGCTGTGCCCGCTGCGACAGCCACCAGGGCCATGTATTCCCGGATGGTCCGCCACCCACCGGGCAGCGGTATTGCCTGAACTCGGTGTCTCTGGTGTTCCGGGAGACAGAGCATTCAGCATGAAACGACTGAACTTGAGCCCGTTAACTGAATCGGCAACCCTGCTGCGGCGCGCGGCTGTGGTGCTGGGGTCTGTGGGGCTGACGGCGCTTTATTCGTTACTGGTGTTGTTACGGGCGTTGTTCGGCAAACTGGACCGTCGGATTGTCGACAAGTACTGCCGGGAGTGGTCTACCGCGTTGCTGAAACTGGTACGAACCAGCCTGACCGTTCGCGGGGAGGTTCCGGACTTCAACGACGGCCGGCGGTATATCATCATGAGCACCCATGCCAGTCACTACGATATTCCGGTCAGCTTTGTTTCGCTGCCCGGCTCCATTCGTATGCTCGCGAAGAAAGAGCTGTTCATGATCCCTTTGTTAGGCCAGGCCATGGCGGCCGCCGAGTTTCCGTCCATAGACCGTTCCAACCGGCAAAATGCCGTGCGTGACCTGGACCGGGCGCGGGCGATGATGGAGAGCGGGATAGTGCTGTGGGCGGCGCCTGAAGGTACCCGGTCACCGGATGGTAACTTGCTGCCCTTCAAGAAGGGGTGTTTCCACCTGGCTCTGGATACCGAAGCGGTGATTGTTCCGGTGGCCATCCGGGGTATTCACCGGGTGCTGCCCGCCCGGAGCATGCAGATAAACCTGGGGCAGCCAGTCGATGTTCGGGTAGGAACGCCCATCGATACGGCAGGAAAGTCCAAGGAAGACCTGGCCGGGGTCATGGAAGAAGTGCGCCAGCGGCTGGAAGAGTTACTGGGGGATGGCGAGGCTGGCTGATGCGCCAGCCTCGCGGACGGCAAGTGGTTCAGCTTGCTGCCATGGTGGAGAACAAATAACCGGTGTAACCAACGTACACCAGCAGCAACAGGGCACCATCTACCCTTGATATCAGCTTGCGCCAGCCGGTCAGGCCGAAGCCCATCACCAGCAAGGCCAGTGTCAGCCCGAACATCAGGGTCCAGTCGCGGTAGAGTACTTCCGGGGCGACCGACAGCGGCTCAATAACAGCGGCAAGGCCCACCACGGCCAGGGTGTTGAAAATCCCGGAACCCAGAATGTTGCCAAGGATCAGGTCGTGCTCGTTCTTCTTTACTGCGGCCAGTGCCGATGCCAGTTCCGGCAAGGAGGTACCGATCGCGACGATGGTCAACCCGATAATCAGGTCGCTGATGCCCAGGCTCTGGGCGATGGTTACCGCGCCCCAGACCAGAATCCGGGAGCTGACAATCAACAGAACCAGCCCGACCACCAGCCAGATGATGGCGCTTTTCAGGGGCATGGGGTGAGCGATCATCTCGGTTTCGGTATCCCCGGCCAGCGAATCTTCCTTGCCCTGATAGCCCTGGTAGATCGACCAGCCCATAACCGCCGCGAACACGCCCAGCAACACCCAGCCATCCAGGCGTGACAGTTCGCCGTCCAACAATTGGGTGCCGGCAATCAGGGTCAGCACCAGCAGCAGGGGCAGCTCCTTGCGGATAACCTGTGAATGCACGGCGATGGGCGCGATGATGGCGGTCAGGCCGACAATCAGGGCAATGTTGGTGATGTTCGAACCGTAGCCGTTACCCAGGGCCAGCCCCGGGTTGCCATCGGCTGCTGCCATGGCGGAAACCGCCAGCTCCGGTGCCGAGGTGCCAAAGCCGATAATCACCATGCCGATCAGCAGGGTGGGCATGCCCAGTTGCTTGGCCGTGGCGGCTGCGCCTTCAACAAACTTGTCAGCACTCCAGACCAGCAGCACCAGCCCGACAATAATGGCACCGATAGCCATCAGCATAGGAAAACCCCGTTTATTTCAGGTTGCTGCCGCAGGTTATGCAGGCGGCGTGAAAGTTGGCGCACAAGATACCGTAAGTCGGTGTTTCAGGTCAGCCCCCGGGCTGTCGGAAATGCCGCTATAAGGGGTGATCCGCATAGGCCTCTGGCGGGTATCAGACTAAAGTTGCGCTGATATTGTTAACAAAACGCGCGAGAATCGACGCAAACAAAATAGTTTGCCCGACACACATCGATTGACTATCGCAATTTATTATTCCGTCAAAAATCGGGATAATCGCGCTCAATTTCAGACCGGAAGCATACGGCAGCGCCGCCTACCTCGCGCCCGACCGGCTTCCGACAGGCCGCTTTGCTGATCGTGGAGTGGCATCAGGCTTCAACACTAAGCTAGGGTGAAAATCAATGGCCGTAAGACAGGCAGACGTAGTGCTGGTCGGTGGGGGCGTCATGAGCGCTACTCTCGGCATGATGCTCAGGCAGCTGGATCCGTCTCTGGACATCGTCATGGTGGAGCGTCTTGACCACGTTGCCCATGAAAGCACCGATGGATGGAATAATGCAGGTACCGGCCACGCCGGCTACTGCGAACTGAATTACACCCCCGAAACCGAAAACGGCGATGTTGAAATTGCCCGGGCTTTGCAGATCAACGCACAGTTCGAGGTTTCCCTGCAGTTCTGGTCTTACCTGGTAGAGCAGGGCATTCTGCCCGAGCCGTCCACCTTTATTAACCGCACGCCGCACCAGAGTTTTGTCTGGGGCGAGAAAGACGTTGCCTTCCTCAAGCGCCGTTTCCAGAAGCTGAAAGCCCACCACCTGTTCCGGGAAATGGAATACACCGAAAACCCGGAAGACTTGGCTGAGTGGATGCCACTCGTTGTCAGCAATCGTGATCCGATGCAGAAAGTTGCCGCTACCCGCATCAAGCATGGTTCCGATGTGGACTTCGGCTCCCTCACCCGCAGCATGGTGAAGTGGCTGGAAACCCAGCCCAACTTTGAACTGATGCTCAGCTGCCCGGTGCACTACATCGACCAGCGTGACAACGGCCGCTGGAAGGTCCGGGTGAAGAACCAGAAAACCGGTGAGCTGACCAAGCTGGAAGCCGGCTTTGTATTCCTGGGTGCCGGTGGTGGTGCGTTGCCGCTGCTGCAGAAATCCGGCATTGATGAGGCCCGCGGTTACGGCGGCTTCCCGGTCAGCGGCCAGTGGCTGGTGTGCCAGAAGCCTGATATCGTCAAGGCGCACCACTCCAAGGTGTATGGCAAGGCACCGATTGGCGCGCCGCCCATGTCGGTTCCGCACCTGGACACCCGCATCATCAACGGCGAACCGGCCCTGCTGTTCGGTCCGTTTGCCGGTTTCACCACCCGCTTCCTGAAACAGGGCTCTGTGTTTGATCTGTTCGGCTCGGTGCGGGCCACCAACCTGCGCCCGATGCTGTCGGTCAGCAAGAGCAACATGGATCTGACCCGGTACCTGATCGGCGAAGTGTTCCAGTCCCACGCAGACCGCGTGGAATCCCTGCGTAATTTCTTCCCGGATGCCCAGGAAGATGACTGGACGCTGCAGATGGCCGGCCAGCGGGTGCAGATCATCAAGCAGACAGCGGAAGGCGGTGGC
>CAYUNQ010000038.1:13956-15082 GCA_964446185.1 uncultured Marinobacter sp.
ATTCGGCACCGAGATTGTGGCCGCCAAAGACGGCTCGCTGGCAGCGTTGCTGGGGGCGTCTCCGGGCGCATCGACAGCAGCCAATGCCATGCTGAATGTGCTGGAGCGCTGCTTCCCCGAAAAAATGCAGTCTGCCGAGTGGCAGGAGCGCATGAAGGTTCTGGTGCCGTCCTACGGCCAGACCCTGGTGGACGACGAACAGCTGCTGAACAAGGTTCGTGAGCGCACGCTTTCAACCCTGAAACTGGGCTGATACTGCAATAAAAACCGGGTGGCTGCACAGGCAAGCCACCCGGTTTTCATCCGATAGAAATCTCTCTTCCTGAATTCAGAGTTTGCCGAAAGCTGCATCAAAATCTTTGGCGGCAGCGTCGGTAAATTCAAAGTTCTTGCGAATGTAAGCCAGAGTGGCCTTCTCGGTATCGGTCACGCCCGGGCCATCCTGGGCAGATTCGAACAGATCGGCCACTTCATCTTTTGACAGCTTGCCTTCACCACGCCCGGTTGTGTGCTTGCGGGCCAGATCGAGCAGTTCTTTTTCGTATTTTTGTCCGTCTATCGTTTCGTAAGCCATAACAACACCAACTCCGTTTTCAAGGATTCGACACCCGGGCAGCCTCTGGGATTGCGCCGGATATGCGGGGCGAAAGGCTGTGCCATCCAACTGGCCTATCGATTTTATCCAAGCACAGGGTTTGGTGTTGTGCAAATATTAAGCAGGTTGTTTTGGTGGGGCTGAAACGAAAAAAGCCCTGGTTTACTGGTCACCACATCCCAGCTTTCGGGTGACAGTCTCGGCCCGCGTCGGGTTATCAATTGTTTTTTGTTTGTTTCGTTTGTTTCGTTTGTTTTGTTTGTTAGTTATAGTGCTCCTTTAGGTGTTTGTCGCTTTCACATCAGGGGGAAATGAGATGTCTGCTCAGAAAATTGTTCATTTGCCTACGGCGGCCGAGGTGGAAGAGGCCAAACTCTCCAGTCGCACTCTGTCCAAGTACGCCGATGTAGATCGAGTGCAGCTTTCGCTACGCGGCAGCAACGGCGAGTCTGACGAGTTGGTGTTGCCCGGGCATGTATTGCAGATTTTGTTGGACGTACTGGCGGAGGTGTCTCAGGGCAATGCCATCAG
>CAYUNQ010000039.1:0-15032 GCA_964446185.1 uncultured Marinobacter sp.
CGCGTTGCACTCTTCCCGGTGGGATCGCCGATCATGCCGGTGAAGTCGCCAATAAGGAAAATAACCTCATGCCCCAGGTCCTGGAACTGGCGCAGCTTATTAATCAGAACGGTGTGACCAAAATGCAGATCGGGCGCGGTGGGATCGAAACCCGCCTTTACCCGCAGCGGACGCCCCTCTTTCAGCTTTTCCACCAGATCCTCTTCAGGAATCAGCTCTTCAATACCGCGCTTGATAATAGCCAACGCTTCATCTAATGATGCCATGAACCTTTTGTCCCCTGTATTGCTAGCACCAGGGCCGGCTGGTTACAGAGATCTACAAAAGAAATCTGCACGGCACCGTCTCCCTTGGTAAAGTAGTTGCTGATCAGAATACAACCAGCCTGAGTATAATAAGGCGGGCATTATATCAGCGGCATAGCAGGTTGTACGACCAACCAGGATCGCGAACTGTAATGTTATGCACTGTCCTGTTTATGCCATATGCGGTAATCTGATGGTCTATACTTGATCTGGCGCTTTAACTAGCCGGCACAAATTACTGGAATACCGATTAAAACGGGTGAGCCAAGTGCTGAAAACTTTTCCCAAAACGCATATTACTCTGGCCGCAGCCGCCACTATTGTTGTTACTACCGCTGTGCTGATGAGCCCCAGCGCCGATGTCGAGGCGCGCCGCATGTCTTACACCATTGATCTGGAACAGGGCGCCGCTCTGGGTGCGCCGTCTCCGATCAAACACGTAACCGAGCAAGCCGCCCCCGCCCCGGCTGCCACAGAAACTGCCGTGGACACAGCCGAAGAAACGCTGGCCAGCGAAGCGGCACCGGTTATTGCCGAACCGACACTAAGCTGGAAAGAGTTCGACATCAAATCCGGTGAAACCCTGTCGTCGCTGTTCAGAAAAGCTGGTTTTAACGACGGCGTGATGCTGTCCGTTATTCACGGCGAAGGCGAAGCCGACAAATTACAGCGGCTGTACGCCGGCGAGCACATCCGCTTTGGTATTGACGATGATGGCAAACTGGCCGCTGTCGAACTTCAGCGCAGCCTGCTTGAAACCCTGAAAATTGAAAAAACCGATTCCGGCTTCGTTGGCGAAACCGATATTCGCGAACCTGAAGCCCGCCCGGCCTTTGCAACGGGCGTTATTGACGGGTCCCTTTATCTGGCAGCCCGGGATGCCGGCCTTGATGACCGCCTGACCATGGAGCTGGCCGGCATTTTTGGCTGGGATATCGACTTCGTTTACGACGTCCGTAAAGGCGACAGTTTCGAGGTGGTTTACGAAGAGCTGTATGTAGACGGCGAAAAGTTCAACACCGGTCGCATTCTGTCTGCCCGCTTCATCAACCGGGGCAAAGAAAATGTTGCCCTGCTGTACACCGACACCAACGGCGAAAGTGACTATTACACCCCGGAAGGCCAGAGCATGCGCAAAGCCTTTCTGCGAGTGCCGATCAACGCACGGGTATCGTCACCCTTTAACCTTCAGCGCCGGCACCCGGTTCTGGACGTGGTTCGCCCCCACCAGGGCACCGACTACGCCGCACCTCCCGGCACGCCAATCAAGGCCGCCGGTAATGGCCGCGTACAGTTCGCCGGCTGGAAAGGCGGCTATGGCCGTACCGTTGTGCTGCAGCATGGCGAAAACATTTCTACACTGTATGCTCACATGAGCAAACTCGGCAAAGGCATCAAGAACGGCACCCGGGTGAAGCAAGGACAGACCATCGGCTATGTAGGCTCTTCCGGCATGGTCACCGGCCCGCACTTGCACTATGAATTCCGGGTGAATGGCGTGGCCAAAAACTCCCGCACCGTCAAGCTGCCGGACGCGCAGCCGGTGCCAGGCCCAGAAATGGCACGCTTCAAACAGTTCACCGAACAGCGGCTGGCCCAGTTTAACGTGTTCCGCGACAGCGGCCGCCAGCTGGCATTCGCTTCGGATAACTGATCATGGCACTCTGGCTCGGCCTGATGTCAGGCACCAGCATGGACTCTGTCGATGCCGCGCTGGTGTCCTTCAGCGAGCCAGGAGTCACCATTCACAGCACGCTTTCCCTGCCCTACCCTGAACAACTACGCCACCGCCTGTTACAGGCGGTGCGCAACCAGGCCGACCCGGACGAACTCGGGGAGCTCGATACCCTCACCGGCCAGCACTTTGCCAAGGCCGCCAGCGACCTTATCCACCAGTCCGGAGTCAATCCGCAAGAAATCCGCGCCATCGGCAGCCACGGCCAGACCATACGCCACCAGCCATCCGGCGCTGCTCCCTTTTCCATGCAGATCGGCAATGCCGCGTGGATTGCCGAAGCCACCGGTGTAACCACGGTTTCCGATTTTCGCTCACGGGATATGGCCGCCCATGGTCAAGGTGCTCCCTTGGTACCGGCATTCCACCGCTGGCTGTTTGGCTCGGAGCAGCAAGACAGATGCATCCTTAATCTGGGCGGCATTGCCAACATCACCTGGCTTCCGGCCGGGCAGCGCAAACCGGTGGTCGGCTTCGATACCGGGCCGGCAAACGCCCTGCTGGATGCCTGGTGCCTGGACCAGACCGGCCGCCATTTCGACGAGAACGGCCACTGGGCCCAGGAAGGCGCCAGCAATCCGGAGTTGCTCGCCAGCATGCTGTCGGATGCCTATTTCAGCAAGCCGCCGCCCAAAAGCACCGGAAAGGAACGGTTCAATCTGGACTGGATACACACTCACCTTCAGCGCTTTCCGGACTTGCCTGCGGAAGACGTACAGAGAACGCTGCTGCAACTGACGGTAACCACCGTCCTGCAACAACTTCCCCAGGAGAATGCCGAAATGGCCGTGTTTGCCTGCGGTGGTGGTACCTTCAATCCGGTATTAATGAACGAGCTGAGGCTGGGTTTAGGGTCGGTACACCTGGCCACAACCGCAGAGCTGGGGCTGGACCCGCAATGGGTAGAGCCGGTGGCGTTTGCCTGGCTGGCCCGGCAAACCATAGCCGGCCTGCCGGGAAACCTGCCAGAGGTGACAGGCGCTTCAGGAGAACGGGTTCTGGGCGCAATTTACCCAGCCTGAATGCTCAGATAGAGAAGGAACTACCACAACCGCAAGTGGAGCTGGCGTTCGGGTTTTGCACCACAAACTGGGAACCCTGCAGGCCTTCCTGGTAATCAATTGTAGCGCCCACCAGGTACTGGTAGCTCATGGAGTCTACCAGCAGCTTCACGCCGTCCCGCTCGATTACCGTGTCGTCTTCCTCCTGACTTTCATCGAAGGAGAAACCGTACTGGAATCCGGAGCAACCGCCGCCCGTTACAAAGACACGCAGTTTGAGATCGGGGTTTTCTTCCTCCTCGATCAACTCGCGCACTTTGGCAACAGCGTTGTCACTGAAGAACAACGGGGTGGCCATTTGTTGGACTACACTCAAGATCTGCCTCCGGCAACGTATGACTGACAACGGATTATGGTATTCCTGACTAAAACAATCAACTATTCGGACTTACCCTCATCGGCTTCCCCTGCATCGCCGCCGGCTTTCGATTCGGACTTGGCCCCGGCGCCATCGTGGGTCAGCAACCCACTGTTTTCCGACTCCCGGACCAGGTTGCCGTTCACCGAAGCCCCCATGGCCATTTCCACCAGCTTGTAATAGACATTGCCGGTAATAGAAGCTTTTTCCGCCAGTTCAAGGTGGGCAGAGGAGCGCACATCACCCTTAACCATACCGTTGATAATGATATGCGGAGCAATAACATCGCCGGTGATCTCGCCAACTTCCGAAACTCGTACCACCGCATCGCTACCGTCCTCGGCAATCACCCTACCGCGGATTTTGCCATCCACATGCAGGCCACCGGAAAAGTGCACATCACCCTCGATGGTAGTGCGGGATGAAATCAGCGTGTCAAATTGCCCCGTCGCACGGCGCGGTTTCTGTTTCTTCTTGCCCAGCATGTATTTGTTACTCCGCTATCTGTTGCCAGTCAAAGGTGCGCTCAGCCTGTGACGCTTTGCGCCCTTGAGCCTGTGCAACCACTTGAACTTCAATAGGTTTAAAGTTTTCAGGAAGTATCAGACTGCCCTCAACATCCTGAAAATACCGGAACCGGAATGCCACTCCGAGGTCATCGATTTCGTCCGACAGATCCCGCAGGGCGATCACTTCCTTCTCGCCGTCAAGGTTACCGATTACGTTCACCGCGACAACACCGGAAATGTAGTTTTTGTTATCTCCCACCTGAGTCAGCACCAGCTTGAAATCAAAGGCCCGACTGTCCCGGCCCGGCAGCAGCGTAAACCGGTCTACCTGCAGACCTTCCGCCGCCGCTGATGGCGCCATGATATTGCGATAGAAGGTCAGGTCCGCTTCCAGTTCAGAGATCCGGGTTTCCAGGGTCACCATGGTATTTCTGGCTTCTCTGAGGGCGTGTTCGTCAATTGCCCGGCCCCGCTCAAGGTTAACCATGTTCTGCCGGGCCTTACGATACTGATCCCGCAGAGTCTCCACCTCTTCCATCAACTGCACGCTCGACGCCTCAACCGATGACAGCCGGAATCCGCCCTGAGCCAGGCCAGTCACATAACCCGCTACTGCGGCCACGACCGTAAAGGTAAGCAGAATGACGCTCCGGCGCAGGCGGTAGCCTGGCCGGTGCCGGATAACAACATATTCTTCGGAGGGTTTGCGCGTATCGCTCACAGCTCAGACTCAGGGCAGCAGGGCCGGCGCATTCAGCCCCAGGGTTTCATCAAGCCCGAACATGATATTCATGTTCTGGACGGCCTGCCCGGCGGCACCTTTAACCAGGTTGTCGATAACCGACGTTACGATCACGATGTTGCTCTGCTCCTGACGGTGCAGGGCCATCCGGCAATGGTTGGCACCGCGCACGCTCCGGGTTTCCGGGTGGCTGCCGAAGGGCATCACATCCACAAACGGCTCGTTCCGGTAGCGCTCTTCATACAGCGCCTGCAGGCGATTAAAATCGGCGGCATCAGACAACTCGGCATACAGCGTCGCTTCAATACCGCGAATCATCGGTACCAGGTGGGGCACAAAGGTTACGCCCACTGGCCCGGTGGCGGCCTGGCTCAGGCCCTGACGGATTTCAGGCAAGTGCCGGTGCCCGGACGCCCCATAGGCCTTGAAGCTTTCCCCGACTTCTCCGTGCAACATGCCGATCTTGCCCTGCCGGCCCGCACCACTAGTGCCCGACTTGGCATCGGCAATCAATCTGGACGGGTCCACCAGCCCGGCCTCCAGCAAGGGCAGGAAGCCCAGCTGCACAGCCGTTGGGTAACAACCGGGGTTGGCCACCAGTTGCGCCTGGCGAATTTCATCGCGAACCACTTCCGGCAGCCCGTAGACCGCTTTCTCTGCCCATTCCGGGCTTTCATGGGGCATGCCATACCACTCGGCCCACACATCCAGATCTTTCAGACGAAAGTCCGCAGACAAGTCCACCACCCGAACGCCAGCCTTCATCAACTCTGGAACCGCACGCATGGCGACACCGTGGGGAGTGGCAAAAAACACCAGGTCACACTGCGCCAGCACGGCCGGATCCGGCTCGGAGAACACCAGGTCATAATGCCCGCGCAGGTTGGGGTACATATCAGCCACCGGCATACCGGCCTCTGAACGAGAAGTGATACAGGTAACTTCCACTTCTGGATGAACTGCAAGAATTCTCAGCAGTTCCACGCCTGTGTATCCGGTACCACCCACAATGCCTGTCTTTATCACACTAATCTCCAACGTGTTCTGGTCAGAATTTGCCTGTAGTCTACCATGATAATCCAAGGACTTATTGCAGCCTTCAGACCCAAGGTTACAATGTGTTCCGAAACCCATTGACCAAGTAGCGTCATCAACCGGAATCCCGCGCTAATGCGTAGTATCAGGCAACAGATTGCCGAACACCTGATCCCCGCTTTCCGGCGGAAACTGTCCGATGTAGACGCCCTGCCTCAACTGGCGGTTCTTGGCCTGTTATCCGGCATTGTTACCGGTGTTGTTATCCTGTTGTTCCGACTTGCCATCGAATGGCCGCTGGAACATTTCCTGCCCGGCGCGGGGGCCGAAAACTTCGAACAACTCGACATCATCACCCGTGGTCTTTTGCCTCTGGCCGGCGCTCTCGGCCTGGGCCTTTTGCTGCACAGGCTGGCCATCCATGACCGCAAGGTCGGAATTGTGCACGTGATGGAGCGCCTCAACTACCATCAGGGCTACATTTCGTTCCGCAGTGCCGTGGTGCAGTTTATCGCCGGCGTCGCTACGGTCGTCAGCGGCCAGTCCGCCGGCCGGGAGGGCCCGGCGGTGCATCTGGGCGCTGCATTCTCCAGCCTGCTCGGCCAGTGGATGCGCCTGCCGAACAACAGCATTCGTACCCTGGTTGCCTGCGGCTGCGCGGCCGCCATTTCTGCCTCGTTCAACACCCCCATCTCCGGCGTTATCTTCGCCATGGAAGTGGTGATGATGGAATACACCATTGCCGGCTTTACGCCCATCATTCTGGCCGCGGTGAGTGCCGCGATCGTGACCCAACTGGTGTACGGTTCCGAGCCGGCGTTCAGCGTGCCCGCCCTGACCATGAACTCGATGCTCGAAATCCCCTGGATTATCGCTATTGCGGTGATTATCGGCATTGCGGCGGCGGCGTTTATCCACCTGGTAGACAGCATGGGACGCTTCCACCACCGGCCGGTATTGCTGCGTATCGTAATGGCGGGCGTACTGATGGTGCCCTTTGCCGTCTTCATTCCGGAAACCATGGGCATCGGTTACGATACGGTAAGCCAGACCATCCACGGTGAACTGGCATTCTGGTTACTGCTGGGGGTGGGAGCTGCCAAGCTGATCATCACCGGCATTTCCATCGGCCTGGGCATGCCCAGTGGAGTTATCGGCCCCACGGTGTTTATGGGCGCCACCATTGGTGGTGCCATGGGACTGATCGGCGCCCAGATTCTTCCGGGCCAGGCCTCCTCGGTAGGCTTCTACGCCATGCTGGGCATGGGCGCCATGATGGGCGCTGTGTTACAGGCACCTCTGGCAGCCTTGATGGCGCTGATGGAGCTCACCCGTAACCCGAATATCATTCTTCCCGGCATGCTGGTTATTACCACCGCCAGCCTGGTGACCAGCGAAGCCTTCGGTAAGAAATCCCTGTTCCTGACTGTCCTGAAAAGCCAGGGGCTCAGTTACCAGAACTCCCCGGTTATCCAAGCACTGCGACGGGTTTCGGTTGGTGCCATCATGGACCGGAGCATTCTGCGGACCGAACGGAAACTGACCGTTGAAGAAGCCCAAAAGGCACTGAAGTCTGAACCCAAGTGGCTGCTGATAGACGGCAGCAACGGCCCCACCGCACTGCTGCCGGCGGTCGACCTGGCCCGTCACCTTGAAGACACCGCCAAGCAGGTGGCCGAAGAAGGTATAGAAGCGCCGGAGACGGTTGACCTGTTGGAGATTCCCGCTAACCGGCGGGACGTTGCCCCGGTACAATACCAGGCCACGCTTGAAGAGGCCCTGAACGAGTTCGACAACTCCCAGGCTGAAGCGCTATACGTACAACGCCATGTGGCCCCTATGATCCAGCGGGTCTATGGTGTGGTACTTCAATCCGATATCGAAAGTTACTACCAATACCGACGGAGCTGACAGATGCTGTGGGTTAAGGCCTTCCACATAATTTCTCTGGTGTGCTGGTTTGCCGGCATCTTCTACCTGCCCAGGCTGTTTGTATATCACGCTGCCTGTGACGACAAACCCGGGCAGGAGCGCTTCAAAATCATGGAGCGCAAGCTGTACCGCGGCATCACCACTCCGTCGATGATTGCCACGGTGATCTTTGGCGTGTGGCTGCTCAGCTATAATGTGTCCGGCTACTTCAGCATGGGCTGGATGCACGTCAAACTGACGCTGGTGGCCCTGCTGATCGTGTACCACTTCTACTGTGGCCACCTGGTGAAAGTGTTCCGTGACGACAAGAACCACCGCAGCCATGTATTTTACCGCTGGTTCAACGAACTCCCGGTATTTATCCTGCTGGCCGTGGTGATTCTGGCCGTTGTTAAACCTTTCTGAGGAGGCAAGTCATTAACAGCTACACCCGTCCCCATATCCTTGTACTGTCTGGCCTGGACCCTTCCGGCGGCGCCGGCATACAGGCAGACATTCAGGCCATCACCTCACTGGGCGGCCACCCGTTGCCAGTCGTTACCTGTCTGACGGTGCAAGATACCAACAACGTGTACGGCGCCGAAGCCGTTGATGCACAACTGATCCGCCAGCAACTGCAGTGCCTGGACAAAGACATTCAGATTCATGCGGTGAAAACCGGCGCGCTGGGCAACGCCGCCATCGTGGATGTGCTGATGGAATTCCTGGAAAGCCAGGATGACCATCTGCCACTGATTGTTGACCCGGTGATCAAAGCCGCCGGCGGCGGCGACCTGGCCGACGATGAGCTGGTTCAGGCCATGAAAGACAAGCTCTTTCCCCGGGCAGAAATGATCACCCCGAATGGTGTTGAACTGCTCCAGCTCGGCGGCAGCAACGATGCCGGCCAGTCCGCGCGGAACCTGCTGCAGGCGGGTTGCCGGTCGGTTCTTGCCACCGGCGGGCATGGCAGCGGTGTTCACATCACCAACACCCTGTACAACCACTCGCCGGATCCCATGCACTGGGAAGTGGAGCGGGTTGGCAGTAATGAGTACCACGGCACAGGTTGCACCCTCGCGGCCGCCATTGCCGCAGGCCTTGCCAGCGGGCTATCGGCCCGGGCCTCGATTTCACAGGCGCAGAACTATGTTCACCGCACCTTGCTGCACGCCCTTACCGTTGGCAAGGGGCAGCGGGTGCCAGACCGGGGCATTCTGTGGGAGCGCTGAGCCAGAAGTTGCGGCCCGGTCTGTACGCGATCACGGACAACCGCCTGACACCCCCGGAAACCCTGCTGGATTCCGTTGAAGCGGCGCTGCGCGGCGGCGCGGTGCTGGTTCAGTACCGGGACAAGGGATCATCCTCGGCCGAGCGGCTGCGACAGGCTACAGACCTTAACCGTGTGTGCCGCGATGCCGGTGTGCCCCTGCTGATCAACGACGACCCGGAGCTGGCACACCGGGTTGGCGCAGCAGGTGTTCATATGGGGCAGGAAGACGGCACTCCGGAAGAAGCCCGGCGCCTGCTGGGCCCGGAGGCCATCATCGGCATTACCTGCCACCATCGCCTTGACCTGGCCCAGACTGCGAAATCCGGCGGCGCCGATTACCTGGCCTTTGGCCGTTTCTATACCTCTGGCACCAAGCCCGGAGCGCCGGCGGCCGATGCAACAGTACTGACCGAAGCCAAAGCACTGGCCTTACCAGTTACCGCCATCGGTGGCATAACTGCCGAAAATGCGGAACCTCTGATCCTCGCCGGCGCAGACCTGCTGGCCGTGGTCGGCGGTCTGTTCGGTGGCACCCCAACCGAAATTGAAACCCGGGCAAAACAATTCTGCCAGCTGTTTGCCCGGCACCATCCGCTTTACACTCATTCCGACTGACAGGAGCTCACTGTGACTCATTCTGAAGATCTGTTCGAACAGGCCCAGAAATACATCCCCGGCGGCGTAAACTCTCCGGTACGGGCCTTCCGTGGCGTGGGCGGCACTCCGGTGTTTTTCAACCATGCCGAAGGCGCTTACCTTTACGATGAAGACGGCAAGCGCTACATCGATTACATCGGCTCCTGGGGCCCGATGATCCTGGGTCATTCCGACCCGCGCATCAAAGCGGCATTGCACGCCCAAGTAGACCTTGGCGTGGGTTACGGTGCGCCCACCGCCATTGAAACCGACATGGCCAAGAAAGTGTGCGAACTGGTACCGTCCATTGAGCTGGTGCGCATGGTCAACTCCGGCACCGAGGCCACCATGAGCGCCATCCGCCTGGCCCGTGGCTACACCGGCCGCGACAAGATTGTGAAGTTTGAAGGCTGCTATCACGGCCACGTGGACTCGCTGCTGGTGAAAGCCGGCTCCGGCGCCCTGACCCTGGGCGAGCCGAACTCACCGGGCATCCCGGCCAGCCTGGCCGAGCACACCATTACCCTTACCTACAACGACATCGACAACGTGCGGGAAACCTTCAAGGAGATCGGCGACCAGGTTGCTGCGATCATCGTAGAGCCGGTGGCCGGCAACATGAACTGCATCCCGCCGGTTCCGGGCTTCCTGGAAGGTTTGCGGGAAGTTTGTGACGAGCACGGCACCGTGCTGATTTTCGACGAAGTAATGACCGGTTTCCGGGTCTCCCTCGGCGGAGCCCAGGGTTACTACGGCATCACCCCGGACCTGACCGCACTGGGCAAAGTGATCGGTGGCGGCCTGCCAGTCGGCGCCTTTGGCGGCAAGCGGGAAATCATGGAGCACATCTCTCCGCTGGGCCCGGTTTACCAGGCAGGCACCCTGAGCGGCAACCCGCTGGCCATGACTGCCGGCCTGACCACCCTGAATGCCATTTCCGAGCCCGGCTTCCACGACAAACTGATCGAGAAAACCAACAAGGTGCGGGACGGTTTCAAAGCCGCGGCAGACGAAGCAGGCATTCCGCTGGCCGTGCAATCTGCCGGCGCCATGTTCGGTTTCTTCTTTACCAAAGAAGACTCCGTTACCCGCTTTGACCAGGTCATGGAGTGCGATGTGGAGCGCTTCAAGAAGTTCTTCCAGGGCATGCTGGCCGAAGGCGTGTACCTGGCGCCGTCGGCGTTCGAGGCGGGCTTTGTGTGTGCCGCGCTGTCTGAAGAAGACATCGAGTTCACCATCGCCGCTGCACGCAAGGTGATGGCTACCCTGTAACGGATAAGCAAGCAGCCCCGGCCCGGGTCATCATCGGGCCGGGGCAACCTGTTGCCTTCAGAACACCCCTTCCAGCGAGACCGTCAGCGTGTGCCGGTCGTAGTCATACCAATCGATTCCGCTGTCCTGGTTGCGGTACAGCCATTGGTTGCGCACCAGCCACTGCCGGTTCAGCCAGTATTCCGCCATCAGCCCCAGCTCCAGCCGGGTATCCTTCCGCCGGCGCTCAACCAGCACGTCCTGCTCCAGCCACTGGTGTGGTGAGTCGTAGCGGCTGTGCCGCAATGCGCTCTCGGCACCGACCAGCAAATCCGGTCGTAACGGGTATATCGCCTCGATGCCTATTTCATGGTGGCGGGGCGAGACACTCACCACATAGCCTTCCTGGCTGAAATTGTCCCGGCTGTTGGACTCCCAGCGGTAGAAACCCTCCAGAAACCAACGCTCAATCGTCCGCTCCCCCCGGGCTTCGAACAGATACCACTGGCCATCGTAGGCGCTGTATCCGGGGCCACCACTTACCTGCTCTGCCGCCAGTTCAAAGGAACAACCGTCCAACAACACCGCCCCATCACAGGCATCGGTACGGGCCAGCAAAGCCAGCCCGGCCCGGGTTTCCAGCTCGTCACTGTCGAGCCAGGCCCGGGAACCGCCCGCCCGTATTCCCAATTCCCAGAGATTGACCGCCTGCAACGCCGTTACCCGTCCCTGCAGTACCGAAGTGTCATAGTCGCTGCCGTGGTGATAGTCCTGGCCATAGAGCACGCCATCCCAAACCAGCCGCCAGCGCTCCGTGGCCTGGTGCCCCAGGCTGCCAGCCGCCACCAGCTCGGCAAAGGCACTGCCGCGATTACTGGGCGAACCCTCGGGCACCCCGGCCATGTTGCTGTCGTAGCCCAGGCCGGCAGAGATGTAGCCCTGTCGGGCCAGCGTGGAGCGCTGTTGGCGAGCATCTTCCTGAACGGCCAGGTCCGCGAGTTGGCGCTCCGCCAGCTGCCGAACGGTATCCGGTGCATCGGTGGCTGCGGCCTGGCCAAACCAGTCCCGGGCCTGTTCCGGCCGACCATCCGCTAGCGCCACCAACCCGAGGTTATAGCGGGCCAGGGCCTGGTTGTCGCCATTCAGTAACGTTGAAAAATGATCACGAGCCGCGGCATAGTCGCCGGTTTTGTAGCAGATCACGCCCAGGTTGTAGCGAAGTGCGGGCGTGTCGGCACCGAGCGCCAGCGAGCGCTCAAAGTGTTCACGGGCCAGCGGGTAATTACCTTCGCGGAATTGCTCGATGCCGGCGGTCATCGCCTGCCCGGCCAAGGTATCGTCACTGGCACAGGCAGTACCAGCCACTGCCAGCAGGCTCAGAACAAGCAGGAATCTGAACAACAGGGAACCCCGGGGCTGGTGATTAGCAGATAAGCCCGGGCAAGGCCGGGCTGTCAGGGCCTTGAGGTTACCATAAGTGAGAAATTACGGACGTGACGATTGTGGCGGCATATCCGGCTTGCGTTCACGGGCATCACGAGCCCGCTGTGGCAGCCGGTCAATTCCCGGTTCCGGCTTTTTTCCCCGGGCTTCCCGGGCCTGTTCAGACGCCGACTGGCCAAACTCACGGCCACGCTCCCGGGCTTCTTTCGACACCTCGCGCCCCGGTGCCTCAGGGCGGGCCTGCCCCCGGTCGATGGCCCTGTCCCGCCTGGCCGGCAATTCCGGCAGGCGGATTTCACGAGTAACCGAGTTGGTCAGATCTTCACTGTCTTCCACCATGCGCATGGTGACATCCAGGTCATTCCCCGCAGCAAGGGGCGTAGCAACCAGCAGGCTGGCGGTCAGCAACCAAGCCCCAAACGTTATGTCGTTACGAACACTCATGTTGCCGGCTCCTCCTGCTCATTGGGCACACCGTTGCCGGGATGCTGGGGCACAACCGCCCGGAACACCTTCTGTCGTCCATTCGCATCCAGTTCTGCAATCAGCTCTCCGGCGCCGGGAAACAGGATTTTCAGGGGCAGGGCCAGCACATTATCACCCTGCTCCAGACTGACCTGCCAGCTCACCCGGTGCTGGCCCGGCAACCCGGACAGCTCCACATGAGGCGGCAAATCCAGGGTCAGGGTGACATCATCCAGGGGCTCGCCGGCCGTGAAGGCCAGCCTTACCGTTCTGTCCACGGGCTCCGGCATCGGGCCGGCAGTCAGCTCCGCTGGTGCCGGCTCACTAGCCAATTGCGGCACAGTGTCCGGCTCCGGCATGCCGCGCCCCAGCATCAGCCCGAGTACCAGGGCCGCGGCTACCGCACCGCCCCAGGCCAGGTGAACCTTGCGGCCCTGACCGGAACCGGATGCCGCAGCCAACACCCGGCTTTCGAAATCCGTCGAAGCTGCCGGTACCGCAAACCGACTGGCCAGCTCATCCTTCAGGGCTGTTTCAATCTCCGCCTGCCGGGCACAGGACTGGCAGTGTTCCAGGTGTGCGCGCACCTGCTGTGCCTCCCCGGAAGCGAGCTGGTTCCTGATAAAGTCAGGTAATTGTGATCGGATTTTCGAACAGGGCATAGTCATCACCTCAGAGTTCCTGACGCCCGGAACCGGGTTCCGGTTCCATGCATTCCTGAAGAAATTTGCGCAGGTTGGCCCGGCACCGGTGCAAGCGGGATTTTACCGTTCCCACGGGCACACCCAGCACCTCGGCAACATCTTCCTGACGCCAGCCATCCACATCGTGCAGCAACAACAACGTGCGCTGGTCCGGTGACAATCGTGCCAACGCCTTATCCAGCATCGGGCCCAGCTGCGCCTGCCCAAGGGCCAGCTCCGGCGAATGGTCGTCCGCTTCCAGTGAATCCAGCCAGTCCGACTGGCTGTCGGCGTCCATCAGGTCACTCACCGGCTGATCCGCCTGACGACTCTTCTTGCGCAGGCCATCAATAAACTGCCGGTACAGAACCCGGTTCAGCCACGGGCGCAGCTGGTCTACGGATTCGAGTTCATCAAGCCGGGGGTAAAGTTTGACCACCACATCCTGCACCAGGTCTTCGGCATCCTGGCTGTTGCCGGTCAATCGCCAGGCGAAGCCGTGCATCGCTTGCAGGTGCGGTTGCACCATACGCTGAAAACGCTTCTGGGCTGAGGGACGAAACGGAAGGATTGCCAAAAAACGACTGCCTGGTTGCGGTTTCGGGAAGCGCGCAGTCTATAACAGCCGCGCCCGCCATGCACTTGCCACGCATCATGGCCAAAACATGTGCAAATGTTAATCAAAGTAATGGAACCCCACCCGCAACGGCTTCGTGAGATCGATACTGGCGACCACAACGCCGGACTTACAACGGAAAGAATACAAACCGGAGGATTTATGAAGAATTCAACCAAGGTATTCGCAGTTTCCGCCCTCGCCGGCGCCCTGGCTGCCTGCGGTGGCAGTGGCAGCGACGGAGGCAGTACCGGACAAACAGGTACCGTTTCGATTGGGCTGACAGATGCGCCCGCCATGGATCTGAGCAGCGTGCACATCGCCTTCAACACTATCCGCCTGAAACCCGCTGATGGTGACTGGCTGGACTTCAGCCTTGAAGAGACAGGCACCCTGGACTTGCTGACACTTCAGGGCGGCGTAACCGAACCGCTGATCACTAACGAAGAAGTGCCTGCTGGCGAATATGAAGAAATCCGCTTGATTGTAGACACCGAAAACTCCTGGGTGACCAAGGAATCCGAAGGTGATGCCCAGTTCACACTGGCCGTTCCGTCCGGTGAGCAGAGCGGCCTGAAGTTGAAAGGCGGCTTTGTGGTTGCGGCCGATACCAGTACCAGCTTCACCATCGACTTTGATGTGCGGAAATCTATCATCGATCCGCCCGGTAAAGCTCTGGCTGACTTTATGCTGAAGCCAGTTCTGCGCCTGGTAAACAATCTGGAAGTGGGCACGCTTGAGGGCGAGGTAGATTACGCCCAGATCCAGTCAGTCCGAATGGAAGATGCTGATCCGACGGCCTGCAGTGCAGATTACAAAGGTTCAGTGTACGTCTATGAAGGCGCTGACATAGATCCGATTGACCTGAACGTCGAGCGTGACGGAGCCAACCCCCTGATGGTCGTACCGGTTAAAGCCCAGGACGAAGGCACTTTATACGAATGGACTGCGGCATTCCTGACTAAGGGTCTGTACACCGTCAGCTACAGCTGTCAGGTCGATGACAACC
>CAYUNQ010000040.1:0-14942 GCA_964446185.1 uncultured Marinobacter sp.
TTAACCTGCTCCCTCAATTCCTTACCTGGCTTGAAGTGTGGCACAAACTTGGCGGGTAGTTGAACCGCCTCCCCGGTTTTCGGGTTACGGCCGGTGCGAGCCTCCCGATGATGCAGCGAAAAACTGCCAAAGCCGCGAATTTCAATTCGCTGACCATCAGCCAGAGCCAGGGACATGTGTTCGATGATCGTTTTCACCGCGAGCTCAACATCCTTGACGGAGAGCTGAGTCTGCTTTGAAGCAATCAGTTCCACCAGTTCGGACTTTGTCATGAGGCGTTTCCCTCTGTCGTTATTATTCCGTGGTCACTTACCGGATTCCAATGCCTCTAGTTTAGCCAAACCAGAAAAAAACACAAAAAAAACGGGCTCTTAGAGCCCGTTTTTTTGACACCAATCGGAATTTTATTCCTTGTTGGCGTTCTGCTGCTGCATCTGTTCCTTGATCAGGTCACCGATAGTGGTGGCACCTGAGGACTCAGCAGCCTTGCTGCGTACATTTTCCAGGGCCTGCTTGTCGTCCTCTACATCTTTGGACTTAACAGACAGGTTGATGACGCGGTTCTTGCGATCGATGCTGATGATCTTCGCTTCAACTTCTTCGCCTTCCTTCAGAACGTTACGCGCGTCTTCTACGCGGTCACGGCTGATTTCGGAAGCCTTCAGTACCGCTTCAACTTCTTCGTTCAGGGCAATGGTAGCGCCTTTGGCGTCAACCGCAGAAACAGTACCCTTAACGATGGAGCCCTTGTCGTTCAGCTGAACGAACTCAGCGAACGGATCGCTTTCCAGCTGCTTGATGCCCAGGGAGATACGCTCACGCTCGGGATCAACGGACAGGATAACGGTTTCAACTTCGTCGCCCTTCTTGTACTCACGAACGGCTTCTTCGCCAGTTTCGTTCCAGCTGATGTCGGACAGGTGAACCAGTCCGTCAATGCCGCCATCCAGGCCGATGAAGATACCAAAGTCAGTGATTGACTTGATCTTACCGGAGATGCGGTCGCCCTTGTTGAAGCGGCCGGAGAAGTCTTCCCACGGGTTGGAGACGCACTGCTTGATACCCAAGGAGATACGACGACGCTCTTCGTCGATATCCAGGATCATCACTTCAACGTCATCACCTACCTGAACAACCTTGGACGGATGGATGTTCTTGTTGGTCCAATCCATTTCGGATACGTGAACCAGGCCTTCAACACCCTCTTCCAGCTCCGCAAAGCAGCCGTAATCGGTCAGGTTGGTTACACGTGCAGTAACCTTGGAGTTTTCCGGGTAACGGGCTTTGATTTCCACCCAGGGATCTTCGCCCAGCTGCTTCAGACCCAGAGATACACGATTGCGCTCACGGTCGAACTTCAGGACTTTAACGTTAATTTCGTCGCCCACATTCACGATTTCGCTCGGATGCTTGATGCGCTTCCAGGCCATATCAGTGATATGCAGCAGGCCGTCAACACCGCCCAGATCTACGAACGCGCCGTAGTCAGTCAGGTTCTTGACGATACCCTTGATTTCCAGACCTTCGGTCAGGGTTTCCAGCAGAGCATCACGCTGCTCGCTGTTTTCAGCTTCCAGAACGGCGCGGCGGGAAACAACCACGTTGTTACGCTTCTGGTCCAGCTTGATAACCTTGAACTCGAGTTCTTTGTTCTCCAGGTGCGCAGTGTCGCGAACCGGACGAACGTCTACCAGGGAACCCGGCAGGAAGGCACGGATGCCAGCCAGATCAACAGTGAAACCACCCTTGACCTTGCCATTGATAATACCTTTGACCACTTCTTCGGCTTCGAAGGACTTCTCGAGTACCTTCCATGATTCAGCACGCTTGGCCTTCTCACGGGACAGTCGGGTTTCACCGAAACCATCTTCAACTGCATCGAGAGCCACGTCGACTACGTCGCCGATCTGTACTTCCAACTCGCCTTTTTCGTTGAGGAACTGGGAGGCGGGGATAACGCCTTCGGACTTCAGTCCGGCGTTAACGGTGACCCAGTCGTTATCGACGTCTACAATGGTTCCCTGAACAATGGAACCCGGTTGCATGTCGATTTCTTTCAAACTTTCTTCGAAAAGATCCGCAAAGCTCTCGCTCATTATGTGCCCTATATGATCAACGCAAGTGTGCTCCGTGTAGCCAGCAACACGGTCTGTTAGTGATTTCCGGAATCAGCCAGCGGCTGGCAAATTAGCGCTGCTTCCGGCATTCCAACGACAAAAAGGTGTAGTCAGGCCTGACCTGCTGCGGCCATACACCTGTCTAGCACCTCTTCTATACTCAAACCCGTAGAATCAATGACTTGCGCATCATCTGCAGGCTTGAGAGGGGCCGCCGAACGGTTCATATCCCGATCGTCACGTACCCGTATCTCTTCCAAAAGGGCGTCAATATTAACATCGACCCCCGCTTGCATCAACTGATTATAGCGGCGCCTGGCCCGTTCCTCGGCACTGGCGGTCAGAAAAATCTTCACCGGGGCATCGGGAAATACCACCGTTCCCATGTCGCGGCCGTCCGCCACCAGGCCGGGGGATTGCCGGAAATCCCGCTGGCGCTGCAGCAGTGCGTCTCGTACCGGCTGCATCACCGCCACCCTGGAGGCAATGTCGCCACAGATTTCAGTACGGATTTCCGAAGTAACATCCTCTCCGGCCAGAATCACCTTCACCGGATGCCCCTCCCCTGATGGCTCGAACGCCGCATCCAGGGTTGCGGCCACTTTAACCAGGCCGGCTTCGTTATCCAGAGAGACTCCCTGACGGATTGCCGCCAGGGCTGTCAGCCGGTAGAGCGCACCACTATCCAGCAAATGCCAGCCGAGCTTCCTGGCCAGCATCTGGGTTATGGTGCCTTTACCTGCGCCACCGGGCCCGTCAACGGCAATCACCGGCGCCTTGCTTTGGGTCATTCCTGGGCACCTTCTGTACTGATCTTCAGACCGGTCTGTTTCGCCAGCTCAACAAACCCGGGGAACGAGGTGGCAACGTTGGCACAGTCATTGATCCGGATCGGGCCATTGGCCCGCAACGACGCCACAGCAAACGACATGGAGATGCGGTGATCTTCATGACTTTCCACCGTACCACCGCCGATAGTCTGGCCACCGTCAATGATAATACCGTCCGGGGTTACCGTGGTTTCGACACCCAACTGCGCAAGGCCGTCTGCCATCACCTGAATGCGGTCACTCTCTTTGACCCGCAACTCCTCGGCACCCCGAAGCACTGTACGCCCCTCAGCGCAGGCTGCAGCTATAAACAGTACCGGGAACTCATCAATGGCCAGCGGAACCTGGTCTTCCGGAATGTCGATACCCTTCAGGCTGGCCGAGCGAACACGCAGGTCAGCCACCGGCTCCCCACCGATAACACGCTCTTCGAGAACTTCGATATCAGCCCCCATCTGGCGCAGGATATTGATAATGCCGACACGGGTCGGGTTCATGCCAACGTGGCGCAGGATCAGGTCAGAATCCGGGGCGATACTGGCTGCTACCATGAAAAACGCCGCTGAAGATATATCTGCCGGCACGTCAATCGCGCAGGCCTTCAGCTTGCCGCCGCCGGTAACACTGGCCGTAGCGCCGGCCCGATCCACCTGGTAGCCGAAGCCCTGAAGCATGCGCTCGGTATGGTCACGGGTGGGTGCCGGCTCAGTGACTGAGGTGGTGCCGTCCGCGTACAGACCGGCCAACAGCAGGCAGGATTTAACCTGGGCACTGGCCACCGGCATTTCATAATGGATACCCGTTAGCGGCTGGCCACCATGAATTTTCAGGGGCGGACGACCACCTTCAGCCGTGTCAATAACCGCGCCCATGGCCCGCAGCGGATCTGCCACCCGGCCCATAGGGCGCTTGGACAGGCTCGCATCACCACTTAGCTCGGAATCAAACGCCTGGGCCGCCAGCAGCCCGGCAAACAGGCGCATGGCAGTACCGGAGTTGCCCAGATACAGCGGCCCGCGCGGAGCCTGCAAACCGTTCATGCCTACACCGTGAATCCGCACAAAACCGTCTTCCGGGCCTTCAATGGTGACACCCATATCCCGGAAAGCCTGCAAGGTGGCCAGGCTGTCTTCACCCTCCAGAAATCCTTTTACCTCGGTCACCCCTTCTGCCAGGGCCCCCAGCATGATGGAGCGGTGAGACATGGATTTGTCACCTGGAACCCGGATGTCGCCCCGGACGGATCCGCCCGGTTGCATAAGAAAAGTAACCTGCTTGTCGCTGTTATTAGTCACGTAAGCCTGCCCTGAAAGCATCTTGGAAAAATGTTCACGCGCCGCCTTGGCGCGACTGAAAACCCGGAGCAGCGTGGCGCCATCGCCGGTGGCGATTGCAGCCCGGAGCTGATCCAGATCCTGAGTAAAATGGTCGATCACCCGCAATACCGCGTCGCGGTTTGACAGAAAAATATCGTGCCACATAACCGGGTCGCTGGCCGCAATGCGCGTAAAATCACGAAAGCCGCCTGCCGCGTACCGGAAGATATCCATGTTCTCGTCTTCGCCGGCCAGGGTGTCCACCAGCGAGAAAGCAATCAGGTGCGGCAGGTGGCTGGTGGCCGCCAGCACTTCGTCGTGGTAGGCCACAGACATCGTCAGCACAGTAGCACCGATGCCTTCCCACAGGGCTTTCAACCTGGCCACACCTGCCGGGCTGGCATGATCGCCCGGAGTAAGAATCACTTTATGCTGGGCGAACAGGTCCGGATTAGCGGCACGGATACCACTCTTTTCCGAGCCGGCAATCGGGTGGCCAGGAATAACGTTTGGCGAAAGGCCTCCAAACACCGCTTCAACATCCGCCACAAAGCTCGACTTGGTGCTACCTACATCCGTCAGCAGGGCATCCTCGGCCAGCCATGGCCGGATCTGCTCCAGCACTGTGCGGGTTGCCCGCACCGGAACCGCCAGCACCACGAGGTCACTACCCTTTACCGCCTGCTCCAGACTCTCGGCAGCCTCATCAATAACGCCCAGATCCACGCCCTGCGCCAGGTCCTCGGCTTTCTGGTCATAACCGGTCACTGTTTGTGCCAGCCCGTGCTTACGAATGGCACTGGCCAGCGAGCCCCCAATCAGGCCAAGGCCGATGACGGCAACACGCCTGAATACGGGCGGCAATGTACCCGGATCAGCCACCCTCACCCCCGGCCACCAGCGCTTCCGCCAAGGCTTCGAGGAAATGGGCATTCTCTTGCGGCAGCCCCACAGAAACCCGCAGGTGGCAAGGCATGCCGTAACCGGCAACCGGGCGCACGATCACACCGTGGGAAAGCAAAACCTGGTAAACACCTGCCGCCTGCTCACCCACTTCCACCGCCACAAAGTTGCCAACAGACGGAATATAACGCAGCCCCATGCGGTCGAAGCCGTCGCACAGCTGGCGCAGGCCCGCCTCGTTGTTGGCCCGGGACCGAGCCAGGTAGTCCTCGTCGTCCAGAACAGCGGTTGCCGCGGCCAGCGCCACGGTGTCAACGTTAAACGGCTGGCGCACACGGTTCAGGATATCGGCAATGTCCGCTGAACTGATGGCATAACCTACCCGCAACGCCGCCAGCCCCCAGGCTTTGGAGAATGTGCGGCAAACAATCAGGTTCGGGAAACGGGCCAGCAGTTTGACACCATCAGGGTACTCTTCACCTGTCAGGTACTCACAGTAGGCTTCATCCAGAGCCACCAGCACATGGGCGGGAATGCGCTCAAGAAACGCTTCCAGGGCATCGGCTTTATGTACGGTCCCCGTAGGATTGTTGGGGTTAGCCACAAACACCAGTTTGGTGCGCTCGGTTACGGCCGCAGCCATGGCATCCAGGTCATGCCCCCAGTCTTTGGCGGGCACACACACACCCTTGGCACCAATTGCCTGGGTTACCAGCGGATAAACTGCAAAGGCGTACTGCGAGTAGATCACTTCGCTGCTGGCATCAACAAAGCAGCGGGCAATCACTTCGAGCAGATCGTTGGAGCCATTGCCCAGGGTGATCTGGTTCATGGCCACGCCAAATCGTTTGGAGAGCGCCTGCTTCAGCTCAAAGCCATTCCCGTCCGGGTACAGGCACATTTCGTCCAGAGCGGCGCGGGCAGCAGCCAGGGCCTTGTCACTGGGCCCCAGCGGATTCTCGTTGCTGGCCAGCTTAACAATCTCCGCGGGGTTCAGTCCCAGTTCTCGAGCCAGCTCATCAATCGGTTTGCCAGGCTGGTACGGAGACAGAGCCTGAACACCTTTTACTGCAAGACTCTGGTAATCCACTGCCATTCAACGTTCCTCCGGTTTCAATCTGTGAAAACTCAAAGCACACCGATGGGGTAAGAGCCCAAGCGCTTGAGCTCAACAGCTTCCTGATCAATTTCGGCCAGCACTTTTTTAACCTGCTCGTCGTCCATGTGCCCTTCAAAATCGATATAGAACACATAGGCCCAGGTACCGCTGGGAGACGGCCGCGTTTCAATCCGGGTCAGGCTGATGCCGTGGCGATGGAAAGGCTCAAGCACCGCGTACAGGGCACCAGGCTTATTGCGCATAGAGACAAGAACGGAGGACTTGTCATGACCGCTGGAGGCAACTTCTTCCCGACCGATAATCAGGAAGCGGGTGGTGTTGTCCGGACGGTCTTCAATGCTGCTGGAAAGCTTTTCAAGGCCATACAGCTCTGCCGCCATATCCCCGGCGATGGCCGCCGAGCCGGGCTCTTCTGCCGCACGGCGGGCTGCCTCAGCGTTACTGGAAACAGTAATCCGCTCAATACCATAGCGATGGGTGTCCAGCCACTGACGGCACTGGGCAAACGATTGCTGATGGGAATAGATGCGGGTAATTTCCTGGTCTTTGTGCTTGGGCGCTACCAGCAAATGGTGATGGATGCGCAATTGCACCTCACCGCAAATCTTCAGCGGCGAGGCAATGAACATATCCAACGTGTGGTTGACCATGCCTTCGGTGGAGTTCTCCACTGGAACCACGCCATACTGCGCCGCGCCGGATTCCACTTCCCGGAATACCGCATCAATAGCCGGCAGTGGCACACTGATGACAGAATGGCCGAAATGCTTGAGCGCAGCCGCTTGGGTAAAGGTGCCCAAGGGGCCAAGGAAGGCGATATGCATCGGTTTTTCCAGGGCCAGGCAGGCAGACATGATTTCCCGGAATAACCGAGCCATTTCTTCTGCCGGCAACGGCCCGGGGTTCTGCTCCTTGATGCGGCGCAGAACCTGGGCTTCGCGCTCCGGACGGTAGAAGAACACGTCCTGCCCGGGATTGGCGGCCATCTTTACGTTCGCCACTTCCTGGGCGCACTTGGCCCGCGCACTGATCAGCTGCATGATTTGCTGGTCAAGACTGTCTATCTCGTCCCGCAGTTCGCCCAGCCGGGTCTTCTCATCCGCCATACTCAGCCCCGTTCCTTCGCAAATTCCGCCATGTACTCAATCAACGCATCAACACCGGCTTCCGGCATGGCGTTATAGATACTGGCGCGCATACCCCCCACCGAACGGTGACCTTGCAGGTTCAACAAACCGCGGGCATCAGCCCCCTGGAGGAACTCGCCGTTGAGGGCATCATCGGCCAGTGTGAACGGCACGTTCATCCAGGAACGGAAGCGCGGCTCAATAGGATTGGCATAGAAGTCGTTGGTATCAATGAAGCTGTACAACTTCTTCGCTTTACGGGCGTTCAACTCGCCCATGGCCTTCACACCACCCTGCTCTTTCAGCCATTTGAAAACCAGGCCGGACAGGTACCACGAATAAGTGGCAGGGGTGTTGTACATGGAGCCGTTATCGGCGATGACCTGATAGTTCATCATCGTCGGGGTCTCTTTGCGGGCCTTGCCCAGAAGATCCTTGCGAATGATCACCACCACCAGGCCAGACGGCCCGATGTTCTTCTGGGCGCCGGCATAGATCAGCCCGAACTTGTTAATATCCACCGGCCGGGACAGCATGGTGGAAGACATGTCGGCCACCAGCGGCACGCTGCCACTGTCCGGAACAAAGTCGTATTCCAGGCCACCAATGGTTTCGTTCGGCGTGTAATGCAGGTAAGCAGCATCGGCGCGGGTCGCCCAGGTAGACTGGTCGGGAATGGTGGTAAAGCCGGTGTTTTCCGAGCTGGCCACCACATTCACATTGCCATAACGCTTCGCTTCGGCAATGGCCTTCTGGGACCAGATGCCGGTGTTCACATAATCGGCAGACGAGTTATCTCCGAGCAGGTTCAGCGGAATGGTAGCGAACTGACTGGAAGCTCCACCCTGCATGAAGAGTACAGCGTAATCGTCTGAAATCCCTGCAAGTTCGCGAAGGTCTTTCTCGGCTGCGTCGGCAATCGCCACGAACTCATCACTGCGATGACTCATTTCCATAACCGACATACCGGTGCCGCGCCAATCCAGCATTTCGTCCCGCGCCTGCTTCAACACGGACTCCGGCAAGGTGGCCGGACCAGCACAGAAATTAAACGCCCTGCTCATTCTTCGGTTTCCTCGCCTTCTACGTCAACGTCAACGCCTGCATCTGCATTTTCCACATCTGCATCGTCATCATCAGATTCTGCAATTCGCTCAACGCCCACCAGACGCTCGTCTTCCTGAGACAGGCGGATCAGGCGCACACCCTGAGTGTTCCGGCTGAGCACAGACACTTCGTCAGCGCGGGTACGCACCAGCGTGCCTTTGTCGGAGATCAGCATCATCTCGTCGCCTTCGAACAACTGAAGGGCGGTCACCAGGTTACCGTTCCGCTCAGAACACTGCATGGCGATTACGCCCTGACTGCCACGGCTGTAGGCCGGGAATTCGTCAATGGCGGTGCGCTTGCCGTAGCCGTGCTCACTGGCGGTCAGAATCACGCCGCCGTCTTGCGGAATGATCAGCGACACCACGTGATGGCCTTCCGGCATCTTGATGCCGCGAACACCTCGGGCGGTCCGGCTCATGGGCCGCACCTGATCCTCGGCAAATCGAACCGCTTTACCAGCGGTGGAGAACAGCATGACCTCGGCGCTGCCGTCGGTAATGGCCGCACCCACCAGGGTATCGCCTTCGTCCAGGTTCAGGGCAATCAAACCACTGCTGCGCGGACGGGAGAAGTTCGGCAGCGGCGTCTTCTTGACCACACCGGCAGAGGTCGCCATCAGCACAAACTGGTCTTCCGGATACTCACGCACCGGCAGGAAGGTGGTAATACGCTCACCTTCATCCAGCGGCAGAATGTTCACCATCGGACGGCCACGGGAGCCGCGACTGCCGCGGGGAATCTCGAACACCCGCAGCCAGTAAACCTTACCGCGGTTGGAGAAGCACAGAATGGTGTCGTGGGAGTTGGCCACCAACAGCTTCTCAATAAAATCTTCGTCTTTCATTGCGGTAGCGGCCTTGCCCCGGCCACCACGGCGCTGAGCCTGATAGTCTTCAACCGCCTGGGTCTTGGCGTAACCGCTGTGTGAGATGGTCACCACCAGGTCTTCTTCATCGATCAGGTCGGCAATCGTCAGATCACGCTGGGAACTGGTAATTTCGGTGCGACGCTCATCACCAAACTCGGTCACCACGGCTTGCAGTTCGTCACGGATAACCTGCATCAGGCGGTCCGGATCGCCAAGAATTTCGAGCAGACCAGCGATTTTCTCGATAATTTCCTTGTATTCATTCTGGAGCTTTTCAGTCTCCAGGCCGGTCAGACGGTGCAGGCGCATGTCCAGGATAGCCTGGGTCTGCTCCGGCGACAGGTAATACAGGTCATCACGCAGGCCGTAGATTTCCGGCAGATCATCCGGACGGCAGGCGTCTTTACCGGCACGCTCCAGCATGGCCAGGACATCACCGGGCGCCCAGCCTCTGGACATCAGCTTTTCTTTGGCCTCAACGGAGCTTGGCGACGCTTTGATCAGCTCGATCATTTCGTCGATATTGGCCAATGCCACGGTCAGGCCTTCAAGGATATGGCCCCGCTCACGAGCCTTGCGCAGCTCAAAGATGGTCCGGCGGGTCACCACTTCACGGCGGTGGCGCACGAACGCATCGAGCATTTCCTTCAGGTTCAGAATTCGTGGCTCGCCGTTGATCAGGGCCACCATGTTGATCCCGAACACGGTTTGCAGCTGGGTGTGGGCAAACAGGTTATTCACGACCACTTCGGGGTTTTCGCCACGGCGAAGCCCGATCACTACCCGGATGCCTTCCTTGTTGGACTCATCCCGCAGCTCGGTGATGCCTTCAAGGCGCTTTTCCTTGACCAGCTCGGCAATTTTCTCGATCAGCTTTGCCTTGTTCAGCTGGTACGGCAGCTCGGTGATGATGATGGCATCACGATTGGCCTTGCTGTCGTGCTCAATCTCGTGGCGGGCGCGAATGTAAATACGACCGCGGCCAGTGCGGTACGCTTCCACAATGCCAGCGCGACCGTTGATGATGCCCTGGGTCGGGAAATCCGGGCCCGGAATATATTCCATCAGCTCGTCGATGGTCAGGTCCGGGTTATCAATCAGCGCCAGGCAACCGTTAACCACTTCGGTCAGGTTGTGGGGCGGAATGTTGGTGGCCATACCTACGGCAATACCGGACGAGCCATTCACCAGCAGGTTCGGTACGCGGGTCGGCATGACTTCCGGAATACGCTCGGTGCCGTCGTAGTTGTCTACGTAATCAACGGTTTCTTTCTCGAGATCCGCCAGCAGCGAATGGGCAATCTTTTCCATGCGGATTTCGGTGTAACGCATGGCTGCCGCGTTATCACCGTCGATGGAACCAAAGTTACCCTGACCATCAACCAGCGGATAACGCAGCGAGAATGGCTGAGCCATCCGTACGATGGTGTCGTATACCGCAGAGTCGCCATGGGGATGGTATTTACCGATAACGTCACCCACCACACGGGCAGACTTCTTGTACGCCTTGTTCCAGTCGTTACCCAGCTCGGACATGGCGAACAGAACCCGACGGTGTACCGGCTTAAGGCCGTCACGCACGTCTGGCAGAGCCCGGCCGACGATAACGCTCATGGCGTAATCGAGGTAGGACTGTTTCAATTCGTCTTCAATATTGACCGGCAGGATCTCTTTGGCTAACTCACCCATCGAGAAAGGTTCCTTTGCGTTATCTGGAAGTCGTTACGGGGCCATTTTCCGGACCCACATTTATTCTTCAACAAGCCGCCAAGCATACCACAGTCCGCCCCTTGCCGGGGCAACAGAGGTAAAGGCTTAATCAAACACTACGGTCTTGTTTTCGTAGGTAATCACGCGATCTTCAACGTGCGACCTGAGGCCTCGGGCCAGAACATTTTTCTCTACATCTTTACCCAGGCGCACCATGTCTTCGATGGAATCTCTGTGGCTGATGCGGATGACATCCTGCTCAATGATTGGGCCTTCGTCGAGGTCCTGGGTCACGTAGTGGCAGGTTGCACCGATAAGCTTCACACCACGGCTGTAGGCCTGGTGGTAAGGCCGGGCACCCGCGAAAGACGGCAGGAAGCTGTGATGGATGTTGATCACCTTGCCGGCGTACTTCTCACACAGGTCGGCAGGCAGTATTTGCATATACCGGGCCAGCACCACCACATCGACCTGGTACTGCGCGAACAGCTCTTCGATGTGGGCGAAGGCCTCGGCCTTGTTTTCCTTGCTCACCGGTACGTGGTGATAAGGAATATCGTGCCACTCCACCATCCGGCGCAGGTCATCGTGGTTGGAAACAACTGCTACGATCTCGCAGTTGAGTTCCTTGCTGTGCCAACGGTGCAGCAAATCTGCCAGGCAGTGGGATTCCTTGCTGCACATCAGGATCACCCGCTTCGGGCGGGCTGAATCGGCGACGTGCCAGTTCATATTGAATTCGCGGGCAATCGGCTCGAACGCGGCGCGGAACTGGTCCAGCCCGAACGGGATAGACTCGGCCTTGATTTCGTGCCGCATGAAAAACCAGCCAGACTGGGTATCTGAATGGTGGCTCGCCTCGGTAATCCAGCCATTATAGGTGGACAGGAAATTACTCACCTTGGCAACAATTCCGGTCCGGTCCGGACAGGAAATAACAAGACGATAGGTATGCTCCATGAAGCCTTTCCTTAACTTGAATCCTGGAAAGCGGGTGCGACGGGGAACCGGCAAAACGATGTTTGCGGCAAACGATCGGAACGCACCGTTAAAAAATGACCGGTTATGATAGCCTATCTGTATGCCAGAAACGAGGAGTGAGCGCATGGACAGAGTGAACCACAGCCTTTTGCCAAAGATCCCGCTGAGGGGCCTGTGGCGCCTTACAGCCGCAACCCTGTTTGCAGTAGCAACCAGCACTGCTGCCGCTAGCGGCCAGGCCATTCTGGAAGGCGAGCGATTTCACCCCGTCCAGGGCACTCAGGGCATGGTAGCCACCAGCCATACGCTCGCCTCGGAAGTAGCCCTGCAGGTTCTCAAAAATGGCGGCAATGCTATCGATGCCGCAGTAACCGCCGGCTTTGCCCTGGCCGTAACCCAGCCCCGCTCCGGCAACATCGGTGGTGGCGGCTTTCTGCTCTACGCACCAGGCGACGGCTCTGCCCCGGAAGCCATCGATTACCGGGAAACAGCCCCGGCCGCCGCTACCGAAACCATGTTCCAGGACGAAGACGGCAATGTAGTGAGCGAACGCAGCCGGTTCAGCCATAAAGCGGCAGGCATTCCTGGCACCGTGGCCGGCCTGGCACTGGCCCTGGAACGCCACGGCACCCTGGCGTTAAAAGAGGCCCTGGCGCCGGCCATTCGCCTGGCCAGGGATGGCTTTGTGGTTCCACACCGGTTTACCGAGGGGCTGGAACAGGCACGGGATCGCCTGCAACGCTGGCCCGCCACCCGCGATACCTTCTATAAGGAAGATGGCTCCGCACCGCAGCCCGGAGAAGTCTTCAGGCAGCCGGAGCTGGCCGCCACCCTTCAACGTATTGCTGACCAGGGTATCAAGGGCTTTTACCAGGGCGAAACCGCCCGGCTGATCGTGGAAGAGATGCAGCGCGGCGATGGCCTGATCACCCTGGACGATCTGGCAAACTATCAGCCCGCAGTCCGCCAGCCGGTGCAGGGCAACTACCGGGGATACGATATCTTTTCTATGTCGCCGCCCTCCTCGGGTGGCACCCACATCATTCAGATCCTGAATATTCTTGAGCACTTCCCGATTGGCGAATGGGGGCACAACTCGGCCAACACCCTGCACCACATGGCCGAGGCCATGAAACTGGCCTACGCCGACCGGGCCGAATACCTTGGCGACACCGACTTTGTGGAGGTGCCCCTGACCGGGCTGACCAGCAAAGACTACGCCGCAGAACTCCGCAAAGCCATTGACCCGGACAAGGCCCGCCCTTCCCTGGAAATCAAGCCCGGCCAGCCGGCGGTGTTTGAAAGCCCGGAAACGACCCACTTTTCGGTGGTGGACCGTTGGGGCAATGCGGTATCCAACACCTACACCATCAACTTCAGCTACGGCTCGGGCATCACCGTGGCGGGTGCCGGCTTTCTGCTGAACAACGAAATGGACGATTTCAGCGCCAGGCCCGGTGCCGCCAACGCCTATGGCCTGATCGGCGGCGAAGCCAACAAGATCGAGCCCGGCAAGCGCATGCTCAGTTCCATGTCGCCCACCATCGTGCGTAAAGACGGCAGGAACGTGCTGGTTACCGGCAGCCCCGGCGGTTCCCGCATTATCACCACCACCCTGCAGGTGGTCATGAATGTAATTGATCACAATATGAACATACAGACCGCCGTCAGCGCCCCACGCATGCACCACCAGTGGTTGCCGGACGAGATCCGCATTGAGCAGGGCATCAGCCCGGACACCATCAAACTGCTGGAATCCCGCGGCCATAAAGTGAATACCAGCACCGCCATGGGCGCCATTCAGAGCATCATGATCGGCGAAGACGGCACCCTGTTTGGCGGTGCCGACCCCAGGCGCAGCACATCATCCGCAATGGGCTTCTAATCAAACAGGAACGCAGTAATGGAACCGGAAAAGCAAGGACAAGACCAGACGCCGCCACCGGCCGCCCCCAACCAGCTGTCATTTCTGTGGCTGAGTGCGGCCATCTTCCTGATGTTCCTGTGGCTGCAGGACAGCGGCCAGCCGCAACAACAGGAGCTGGCCTACTCCGAGTTCAAGGAGGCCGTACTGAATGGCCAGGTCTCGGAAGTGACCCTTCAGAACGAGGAAATCCGTGGCCAGCTTACAGACTCCGGCAGCAGCCCGTTCAGCTCTGATCCCGGCCCCGCGTCGCGCAGCTTTATCACCGTGCGCCCGCCGGTTGAAGACACCGAACTCCTGGCCTTGCTGGAACGGCAGGAAGTCACCATTCGCGGAGCCCGCTCTGGCAGGCCCTGGTGGCAGGAGCTGATTCTCGGGTTCCTGCCCTGGATATTGCTGCTGGCGCTGATGTTCTGGTTCTGGGGCGCGGCCCAGAAACGCATGACCGGCGGCAACAGCCCCTTCGACTATGCCAAGTCAAAGGCCCGCAAGGCCCGCAAGGAAACCTCCACCACCACGCTGGATGACGTAGCCGGCATCGAATCGGCCAAGCGGGACATCTCCGAGATTATCGACATCCTCAAAACTCCGGAGAAATACCGCCGGCTGGGCGCCGTTATGCCCAAGGGCGTATTGCTGGTGGGCCCGCCGGGCACCGGTAAAACCCTGCTGGCCCGGGCCATTGCCGGTGAAGCCGAAGTGCCGTTTTTCAGCATCAGTGCCTCGGAGTTTATCGAAATGTTCGTGGGCGTGGGTGCCGCCCGGGTGCGGGATATGTTCCAGAATGCCCGCAAGGAAGCACCCGCCCTGATCTTTATCGACGAACTGGATGCCATCGGCCGCTCCCGGGGTGCCGGGCTCGGCGGCGGCCACGATGAGCGGGAACAGACCCTGAACCAGATCCTGACCGAGATGGACGGTTTCGAGGCCCACGAG
>CAYUNQ010000041.1:0-14751 GCA_964446185.1 uncultured Marinobacter sp.
TGTTGCTTCCGAGCTACGGGCGACCCGGTCAGGACGACTAGCAGCTTACGCTGCTAGTGCGTAGTTTTCGTCGTTTGCGACTATTGCATTGCAGCTTTGGATTAACGAGATTGGCTGCCATCTCGACATGCACCCAAGGGTTCGCCACCAGCGTCGAAGCCATGTCGTCCCCTCTTGGTTGAGTATATGTGGGCGTCTCCCAAGACTTCAAGGGGTGTTTCACTATTGTCCCGGTTATTTGTACCTATCCGTGTCAGGAGGCGTTGCGGAGTTGGTCAACGGAGGCCTAGGCCTGTGCGGCCTGGTACAGGTTTCCGAAGCTGTCCCGGAAGTATTCCATCACTGCGACCGGGTCTGCCGGGATGCCTTTGTCGATGGTAATTCCGAACTGCACCGTGCCGGCGTAACTGAAAATGCTCATGCCAATGCCGATGTTGCCGCTTTGGGGTACCCAGAACATGGGCTGCACCAGTTTGCTGCCGGCCAGGTACACTGCGTGCCGGGGGCCGGGTACGTTGGTCAGTACCGCCGAGGCCTTGTTGCTAAGCAGGTCCAGTGCCCGCCGTTCGAGGATGTCCGGGCCGCGTCCGAACAGGTCGAGCAGGCTGTAGGTGACCTGGGCCTGGTAGGAGCGCTTCAGACGGTTCATGTTTTCCTGCACCTGGCGGAAGCACATGAGTGGGTCCGTGACGTCTATCGGCAGGCTCACCAGTACCAGGCCGAACTGGTTGCCCAGAGTTTCGATGGGCTGGTCCAGCGGGCGCAAGTTGAAGGGTACTGCCACGCGGATGCCGCAGTCCGGGAGTGTTTGCTGCTGCTCCGTGAAGTGCCGGCTCAGGGCGCCCGTGGCGGCGCATAGCAGAACGTCGTTTACCGTGCCGTCCAGAAGTCTGGCGCAATGTTTTACATCGTCCAGCGCCAGAGGTTCGGCCCAGGCTACTTTCTTTCGCCCCCGCAGTTGTTGTTTGAGGCTGGTTTCCGGCTCGGACGGGGTCAGGCCAAGTTTGATCAGGTCGACGGTAATCCCGCCCGCGGTGGTGGCCAGCTTCAGGGGGTAGTTGGGCTCTTCCCGTACCGACTCAACAAACAGTTTCGCTTGCTGCCAGCCGGCCTGGCTGCTGTCTACCAGCCGGTTCAGAAAGCGCGAAGCGGGCGTGCCTTCAGGCTTGGTGGGGCTTGGTTTTCTGGCAACTTTTTCCAGTTTGGGTTCGGGCGATTTGTCGGTCAGGGAGAGCAGCACTCGTACGAGGGAAATGCCATCAGCGATGCAGTGATGGATGCGCACCAGCAGGGCGCAGCCGTCCTCAAAGTTATCGATGTAGTGGATTTGCCAGAGCGGGTGGCGGAAATCCAGTGTGCTGCTGTTGAAATCGCTGGCCAGGGCCTGGAGTTCGTCTTTGCCAGCCTTTCCGGGCAGTGCGATACGGTGCAGGTGGTTGTCGAGGTCGAATAGCGGGTCGTCTTCCCAGTAAATCCGGTCGCCCTTGGTCACTATCCGTTGGCGGAATCGCCGGAACTTCAGAAAGCGCTCTTCCAGTGTTCGCTTCAGGCGCTTGATGTCGATCGGCTTTTCGAACATCAGCACCGCGGAAATCATCATGGGATTTTCCGGGGTGTCCATACGGAGCCAGGATCGGTCTACAGACGACATGGGTGCCCGTTGTGGTGACATACCCCCTCCTTGTGTCTCAGCCTCAGGCGTTGGCCTCGCGGACGATTCGCTGCTTCTGCCGGTTCCAGTCCCGCTCTTTTTCGGTCGCACGCTTGTCGAACAGCTTCTTGCCTTTTACCAGAGCGATCTCGCACTTTACTTTATTGCCTTTCCAGTACAGTGCCAGCGGGATGCAGGTGTGTCCGGCCTGGCTGACCTGGCCGACAATTCTGGAAATCTCCTTGGCGTGCAGCAGCAGTTTTCGGGTGCGCGTAGGGTCGGCAATTACATGGGTGGAAGCGGTATTGAGCGGGGTGATGTGGGCGCCCAGAAGCCAGGCTTCGCCGTCTTTAAGCAGGACATAGGAATCCACCAGCTGTGCCTTGCCGGCGCGCAAGGATTTTACTTCCCAGCCAAGCAGCGCCAGGCCCGCCTCGAAGCGCTCCTCAATGTGGTATTCGTGCTTCGCCTTTTTGTTCAGGGCGATGGTGTTGCTGGATGGTCCGCTTGCTTTCTTCTTGCTCATGAATCCTGTCCGGGATCGGAAGAATGACTTGGCCGGCAGATGTTAGGTGGCCGGCAAAACGACCATTGTAGCCCAGGTCTGCCAGACGGGTCACGATTTCACCTCTGCACCGGCATAACGGTCGTTTGCGGCCGCTCGCTTCGGCTACAATAAGGTGCTGTTATTTTTCAGGGGCCGGAATGCCGCATAAGTACCAGACATCTATTGGGTCTTTTACCCGAAAATCCAGTTTCTTTTGGGCCTCGGTGGGTGCAACCGTGGGCCTTGCCAACCTGTGGCAATTTCCTTACCTGGCCAGTATTCATGGTGGTGGCCTGTTTATCCTGCTGTACCTGGCCTGTTTGCTGCTGGTGGTGCTACCGCTGATGGTTACAGAAGCCGTGTTCGGGCGGCACTCACGGCACGGGATCGTGCTGGCGATGGATGGCTTTGTGCGCAATGCCGGCAGTCATCGCTTATGGCGCCTGACCGGCCCCTTGAGTGTGGCGGCAGCCTTTCTGGTGCTGTCTTTTACCGCGGTGTTCGGTGGCATTGTGCTGGCCTATGTCTTCGTTGGCGCCTCGGGCCGTTTTACGGGGGCAACCCCCGCCTCGGCTACCGGTATTCTGGCTGACCTGGTCTCCAGTCCGGAGCGCTATCGGGAGTTCATGGCCTGGCACGGGTTCTTTCTGTTGCTGGTGGTCCTGATTTCTGCACGGGGTGTGGTCAAAGGGCTTGAGCGCTCACTGCGCATCGTGGTGCCCTGCACGCTGATCCTGCTGGCAATCCTGTTTGTGTTGTCGGCCAGTCATGGTCGGCTGGCGTCCGGCATTGACCACATCCTTACCTTCCGCCCCGAGCAGTTAGGTGCGGGAAGTGTCCGGGCCGCGTTCTTCCATGCGTTCTATACCCTCGGCCTCGGGGTGGGCGTGTGGGCAATTTTCGGCGCCTACACAACCGCCCATACCCACTTGAAGCGTTCGATCCTCGCCGTGGTGTTGATGGATACGCTGGTGGCAATTGTTGCCGGTGTGATGATGTTTTCCGTAGCTCTGGACGGCACGAGCCTGGATGGCGAGCGGGGCTTCAGTCTGTTGTTCGTGTCATTGCCGGTGGCGCTGTCCTCGCTGCCCTTCAGCCAGGTGGTGATCACCGCGGTATTTCTGCTGGTGGTGCTGATTGTCTGGGCTACTGCAATTTCGTTACTGGAACCCGTGGTGGGCTGGCTGAGGGAATGGCTGGGGGCGCCCCGGGTCTGGTCTGTCGTTTGTGTCGGGTTGGCGGTGTGGCTTGCCGGCCTGGCCTCTTTGTTCTCGTTCAACATCTGGGCGGATTACCAGCTGGCGGGCGCCACGGTTTATCGCTGGCTGGAGCTCGTTACCGGCGGTATTCTGATACCGGCTGTTGCCATCCTTGTGGCCACCTTCGCGGGCTGGTGCCTGACCCGCCGGTACAGCGCGCAGATTCTGGGCGATGTCCCGGTGTTTTTTCGTAAGCTCTGGTACTGGGTCATGCGGTTGGCGCTGCCGGTGGTAGCGCTCTGGATTGGCGTGCAGTACACCATCTTTTCGCTTTCCAATCTTTGCGATAACGGTAACCAGGCTATCTGGTGCGGGCAGGGCGCTGCGTTCGCCGAGGTTGCGGCCCCGGTTGAAAATACCCCAAACGAGCCGGATATCCAGTATTATGGTGACTGACCCATCGGCCGGTGATAGCGGTTGGTGTCAGTAGTAGCAAAAAAGCGCAGGAATTCTGTTTTACATGGCTCATCAGATTGATAAGACCGCGCTGGTTATGCATTCGGCCGAACGCATGTTCCACCTGGTCAACGACGTGGCACGTTATCCCGAGTTTCTGCCCTGGTGTGCCGGGGCGGAAGTGCATGAGCATACCGATGCCGAGATTATGGCCTCTCTGGAAATTGCCAAGGGGGGCGTGCGCCACCGTCTGACCACCCGGAACCAGTTGCTGATGCCTGAAGCCATCGAAATGAGACTGGTGGATGGTCCGCTCAAAAACCTGACCGGGCGCTGGCACTTCCGGGCGCTGGACGACAACGCCTGCAAGGTCATCCTGACTCTGGAATTCGAGTTTGGCGGCTCTTTGTCGCGCATGACCTTTGGCCCGGTATTCAACCAGGCCGCCAATACGATGGTCGACGCCTTCTGCCGCCGGGCAGACGAAATCTATCGGGGAGGGTTAGTGTAATGCAGGTTGAAGTTGCCTACGCCCGGCCAGACAAGCAGCAGATCGTGCCGGTGAAAGTTCCCGACGGCACCACAATGCTGGAAGCGGTAAAGCTATCCGGTATTGTGGACATCTTTCCGGAAATCGAGCCAGACAACATCGATATGGGTGTTTTCGGTAAGGTAATCAAAGACCCGGCCAGTCACGAGTTGCGTGATGGTGACCGGGTTGAGCTCTACCGGCCGCTCAAGATCGACCCGAAACAGGCGCGCCTGAACCGGGCCAAAAAGAAAGCCTGAGCGGTCAGTAAGCCGGGGTTTCTTCCAGTAGCTGGGCTTCGTAATGGGTGTACTGGTCACCTTCGTAGTACACGATAATACGTTGCTCTTCGATGTCACCGCCCCGGCGCTGGAAGGTATACACGTAGTATTCTCTGGAAGGATCGACCGGGTTCAGCATCAGCGGGCTGCCCAGTACCGCGTGCACCTGACTGCGGGGCATGCCTTCGGAAAGTTCTGTCAGCTCTTTATCGGTAACGATGTTCCCCTGCTGTACGTTGATCTTGTAAACGCCGGGGAATGCGCAGCCTGACAAGGATAAAATGCCAATAAGAATGATAGCGGTGAGCTTTTGCATCGCCAGGGGAAATCCTCTATCTTGAAATCGCCTGCCTGTGGCAGGTGTGAAACGGGTTTAACCGTTGAACGGCGGCTTCATCATACCGGAAGCCGTAAGGCACACCAACGAGTGAATAGTAGCATGCCATCTGAAAACGCCGAATTACGAAAAGTCGGTCTGAAGGTTACTCTGCCCAGGGTGAAGATCTTCAATATTCTGGAGAACGCCATGGAGCACCATCTGAGCGCTGAAGATGTCTACAAGAAGTTGCTCGATCAGGGTGACGATGTAGGTCTGGCCACCGTTTACCGGGTGCTGACCCAGTTCGAGGCCGCGGGCCTGGTGCTGCGGCACAACTTTGAAGGCGGTCACGCGGTGTTCGAAATGGCTGGAGATGACCACCACGACCACATGGTCTGCACTGAGACCGGTAAGGTAGTGGAGTTTATGGACGAGATTATTGAAGAGCGCCAGCAGAAGATAGCTGCAGAACATGGCTACGAGATCGTGGATCACAGCCTGATTCTGTACGTAAAACCTCTGAACTCCGGCAAGAAGTAATCAACATGTAAAAAAGGGGCCAGCAAGTGCCGGCCCCGAAGCTCTCCGAATCGAGAGGGGATTTCAGTGATGGGTCGCCTGACCCTTTACGAACATCTCCCGGGCGTGGGCAATGGTATGTTCGGTCATGTCCACGCCGCCCAGCATTCTTGCAACCTCACTGATCCTGCCTTGATCATCCAGTGCCTCAATGCGCGAGTAGGTTGCCTCTTTCTCGGTAAACTTGCTGACAAACAGGTGCTGATGACACTGTGCCGCCACCTGCGGTAAGTGGGTTACACACAGTACCTGGCCATTATCGCCCAGTGAGCGCAGCAGGCGGCCGACCACTTCTGCGGTGCCACCGCCAATACCTACGTCTACCTCATCGAACACCAGTGTGGGTGTGGTGGAGGTCTGTGCGACGACCACCTGGATGGCCAGGCTGATCCGGGACAGCTCTCCGCCAGAGGCCACTTTCGCCAGCGGCCGCGCCGGCTGGCCGGGGTTGGCGCTGACCAGGAATTCAACATCTTCCAGGCCATGGGGTGCTGGCTCGTTGTTGCTGTTACTGCTCAGGTGAGTGACAAACTGCATGTTGGGCATGCTCAGCTGGGCCAGTTCCTGGGCAACCCGCTGGTCCAGTTCCATGGCGGCCTGTTCCCGCTTTGCCGACAGCTGTTGTGCCAGGTCATCAAACTGTTTGCGTTGGCTTTCCAGCTCAGCTTCCAGCTGTTCCAGGCTGCCTTCGCCGCCGTCCAGTTCGGCCAGTTCGCCGGCCAGGCGCTGGTGCAGTTCCGGCAGCTCTTCCGGGCCGATCCGGTGCTTGCGGGCCATCTGGTAGATGGCGCTCAGGCGCTCTTCCACCTCTGCCAGCCGTGCGGGGTCGGCTTCGTAGTCGTCGACAAACCGGCGCAGGTTATCGCCGGCTTCGGAAATCTGGATCTGTGCATCGTTCAGCATCTGCAGGGTGTCGGCCAGGGCAGGTACCTCTACCGGTAGTTGCTCCAGTTGCTGCAGGGCCTGGCGTACCAGGGCGGCTGCGCTGGCGTCGTCTTCGGTGCAGAGCAGGGCCGCCTGATGACTGTGGTGCAGCACCGAATCAGACTGGCTCAGCTGGGCCTGTTCCTGCTCAAGGGCTTCCTGCTCGCCGTCTTCCAGTGCCAGCCGGTCCAGCTCTTCTACCTGATACCGCAGCAGTTGCAGGCGGGCTTCGGCTTCATCCGCGTTCTGGCGCCTTTGCTCCAGTTTCTGGCGGGTGTTGTTCCAGGCTTTCCAGGCGGTACGGGTCTGGTCGCCCAATTGTTCGGCGCCAGCGAATTCGTCCAGCAGTTTGCGGTGGGTGTCTTTGCGCAACAGGGACTGGTGCTGGTGCTGGCTGTGGATATCCATCAGCATGCCGCCCAGTTCTTTCAGCTGGGACAGGGGGCAGGGCTGGCCATTGATAAACGCCTTGCTGCGGCCATCCTTGCGGATGGTGCGGCGCAGGATGCAGTCTTCTTTGTCGTCCAGTTCGTGGGATTCCAACCACTGCCTGGCCTCGGGAATTCTGGAAATGTCGAAACTGGCGTTGATATCGGCACGTTCGGCTCCGTGGCGCACGGCGCCGGCATCGGTGCGGCCGCCCATGGCCAGGCCCAGGGCATCCAGAACGATGGACTTGCCGGCACCGGTTTCACCGGTGAGTGCCGTCATACCTTTGCTGAATTGCAGTTCAACCCGCTCAGCAATGGCGTAGTTAGAGACCGTAAGTTGGATAAGCATGCCGATAACCTCCGTTCAGAGCCTGTTGTCCCTGAAAATTTCGAACACTGTGGTTTCATACAGTTGCTGTGAATATATACAGGGTTTTTCTGGTTTGCAAATCCTCGGTGCCACAAAATTTCAAAGAATGTAATGCGGAAGGTTGAATCCTGCCCGGCGGGCCCCATATCCGTTCGCAAAGTCGTATTTTCCTGCCCCCGGTAAAGGGGCGGGGCTTAATCTAGCCGCAGGCCTTAGGGCCCTGGGAGAATCCATCAGGAGTAGTCATGAGTGCTGACGAAAAGCGCAACGAGCAGGTAGAAGAAGAGCTGAATGAGGCTGCAGAGGCGGCCTCCGGTGAGCAGGCTGAGACCGGGCCGGAAGGCGAGCAGGAAGGTTCCGAACTGGAAGCGTTGAACGCACGGTTGCAGGAGTACCAGGACCAGGCCTTGCGTGCACAGGCGGAAATGCAGAATGTCCGTCGCCGCGCCGAGATCGATGTGGAAAAGGCCCATAAGTTCGCGCTGGAGAAGTTCGTCAAGGAGCTGCTGCCGGTTGCCGACAGCCTTGAGAAAGCGGTGGAGAGCACCGAGGGGCAAGAGCAGGCGGGCGAGCTGGTAGCTTCTATCCGTGAAGGTGTGGAAATGACTCTCAGCCTGTTCTTGGGCAGCCTGAAGAAATTCAACGTAGAGCAGGTGAACCCGGTGGGCGAACCGTTCGACCCACAACAGCACGAAGCCATGTCGATGGTGCCGGCCCCGGACGCCGAGCCGAACAGTGTGGTCGCCGTGGTTCAGAAAGGTTACCTGCTCAACGGTCGTGTGGTTCGTCCTGCGATGGTTGTAGTGGCAAAAGCATAAAGCTGATCAAAAAAGGTGCCCTCCGGGCTTGAAACTCTGGGGAAAGCGCCAATATAGCGATTAAACAGCGACAGCCGGAGTGCCTCACTCCGGAGCGGAATTCAGAAAGATCTTGGAGTGATTCGATGAGCAAAATTATTGGTATCGACCTGGGAACCACCAACTCCTGTGTGGCCATCATGGATGGTGACAAGGTAAAGGTAATCGAGAACGCCGAGGGTGATCGCACCACCCCGTCCATTATCGCCTATACCGACGACAACGAAATCCTGGTTGGCCAGTCCGCCAAGCGCCAGGCGGTCACCAACCCCCATAACACCCTGTACGCCATCAAGCGTCTGATCGGTCGTCGTTTCGAAGACGATGTGGTTCAGAAAGACATCAAGATGGTGCCGTACAAGATTTCCAAGGCTGATAACGGCGATGCCTGGGTAGAAGTGAAGGGCCAGAAAATGGCGCCGCCCCAGATTTCTGCAGAAGTTCTGAAGAAAATGAAGAAAACCGCAGAAGACTATCTGGGCGAAAAGGTCACCGAAGCGGTTATCACCGTTCCGGCTTACTTCAACGACAGTCAGCGTCAGGCGACCAAGGACGCCGGCAAGATTGCCGGTCTTGAAGTGAAGCGGATCATCAACGAGCCGACTGCGGCTGCCCTGGCCTATGGTATGGACAAGCAGAGCGGTGACCGTACTGTGGCCGTTTACGACCTGGGTGGCGGTACCTTCGACCTTTCCATCATCGAAATCGCCGACGTAGATGGCGAGCACCAGTTTGAAGTGCTTGCTACCAACGGTGACACCTTCCTGGGTGGTGAAGACTTTGACATGAAGGTCATCGAATACCTGGCGGACCAGTTCAAGAAAGACAGCGGCATCGACCTGCGCGGCGACTCCCTGGCGATGCAGCGTCTGAAAGAAGCTGGCGAGAAGGCCAAGATCGAACTGTCCAGCAGCCAGCAGACAGATGTGAACCTGCCGTACATCACCGCAGACGCATCCGGCCCCAAGCACATGAACGTAAAGCTGACCCGTGCCAAGCTGGAGTCCCTGGTAGAAGAGCTGGTTCAGCGCAGCCTCGAGCCCTGCAAAGTGGCTCTGCAGGATGCCGGCCTGAAAGCGTCTGAAATCGACGAGGTTATCCTGGTTGGTGGTCAGACCCGCATGCCGCTGGTGCAGGAAAAGGTTAAGGAATTCTTCGGCAAAGAGCCCCGTAAAGACGTAAACCCGGACGAAGCCGTGGCCATGGGTGCTGCCATTCAGGGCGCAGTTCTGTCTGGTGACGTAAAAGACGTACTGCTGCTGGACGTAACCCCGCTGACCCTGGGTATCGAGACCATGGGTGGCGTGGCGACTCCTCTGATCGACAAGAACACCACCATCCCGACCAAGAAGTCGCAGACGTTCTCCACGGCGGACGACAACCAGACTGCGGTGACCATCCACGTAGTTCAGGGTGAGCGCAAGCAGGCGGCACAGAACAAGTCCCTGGGTCGTTTCGACCTGGCCGACATTCCGCCGGCACCGCGCGGTGTGCCGCAGATCGAAGTGACCTTCGACATCGATGCCAACGGTATCCTGAACGTGTCTGCCAAAGACAAGGCCACCGGCAAGGAACAGTCCATCGTGATCAAGGCCTCTTCCGGCCTGAACGATGAAGAAATCGAGAAGATGGTGCGCGATGCCGAGGCCAACGCCGAGGAAGACCGCAAGTTCGAAGAGCTGGTACAGGCCCGCAACCAGGGTGACGCCATGGTTCACGCCGTGCGTAAGACCCTGACGGATGCTGCCGACAAGGTCAGCGACAGCGAGAAAGAGTCTATCGAGGCTGCCATCAAGGACCTCGAAGAGGCCCTGAAGGGTACTGACAAAGACGATATCGAAGCCAAGACCCAGAAGCTGACTGAAGTCTCTTCCGAGCTGGCCCAGAAGATGTACGCGGATCAGGCCGAGCAGGCTGGCGGGCAGGAAGATGCTCAGTCCCAGGCTGCAGACGATGCCGTCGACGCCGAGTTCGAAGAAGTCAAAGACGACGACAAGAAGTAATTCGAAGTACATCAGGCAGTTGGAAAACGCGGAGACATCTCCGCGTTTTCCGCGTTATAGCAACAGGGTTTTAAAGCATGGCCAAGCGCGATTATTACGAAGTACTCGGGGTTGCCCGGGGTGCGGACGAGAAGGAAATAAAGCGGGCGTACCGGAAACTCGCCATGAAGTACCACCCGGACCGTAACCCGGACGACACAGACGCCGAGAACAAGTTCAAAGAGGCCAGTGAAGCCTATGAAGTTCTCTCCGACTCCAGTAAACGCGCGGCATACGACCAGTATGGTCATGCCGGTGTAGATGGCCAGGCCGGCGGCGGCTTTGGTGGCGGTGGTGGCAGCTTCTCCGATATCTTCGGAGATGTATTCGGCGATATCTTTGGTGGCGGCGGCGGAGGCCGTGGCCGCAACACCCGTGGCTCGGACCTCCGCTATACGCTGGAGCTGGACCTGGAAGAGGCGGTCAAGGGCAAAACCGTCGAAATCCGAATACCGGGCCATAAAGAGTGCGAAGTCTGCGACGGCAGCGGCGCCGAAAAAGGCTCCCGGCCAGAAACCTGTGGCACCTGTCAGGGTATGGGGCAGGTGCGCATGCAGCAGGGCTTTTTCACCGTGCAGCAGGCATGCCCCACATGTCGTGGCTCTGGCCAGATTATCAAAGACCCCTGTAAGGCCTGTCATGGCCAGGGTCGGGTAAGGCAGGAGAAAACCCTGTCGGTTAAAGTGCCGCCCGGCGTGGATACTGGTGACCGTATTCGCCTGTCTGGCGAGGGCGAAATGGGTGTGGATGGCGGGCCTCCGGGCGACCTGTACGTACAGGTGGCTGTACGTGAGCACTCGATCTTTACCCGCGATGGCCGCAACCTGTACTGTGAAGTGCCCATCAGCATCGTGGATGCCGCCCTGGGTGGCGAACTGGAAGTGCCTACACTGGATGGCCGTGTGAAGCTTAAAATCCCGGCCGAAACCCAGACCGGCAAGCTCTTCCGCCTGCGCAATAAAGGCGTGAGCCCCGTGCGCGGCGGCCCCGCTGGCGACTTGCTGTGCCGGGTGATTGTGGAAACCCCTGTCAAGCTGACCAAGCGCCAGAAAGAACTGTTGGAAGAATTCCAGCAAACACTGGACGGCAGCAACGGCACCCATCATGCTCCGAAGAAAACCTCCTGGTTTGAGGGTGTGAAAAGCTTCTTCGACGAAATGAAATTCTGAGGGCAGAACAGATGCGGGTAGCAATCATTGGCGCCGCCGGGCGCATGGGCAAAGTACTGATCGAAGCGGTAGACGGCACCGAGGGCCTTGAGCTCGGTGCCGCCATCGTCGAGCCGGGTAGTAGCCTGATCGGCGCTGACGCCGGCGAAATGACCAGCGTCGGCAGAACCGGCGTAAAAATGGCTGGCAGCCTCGAAGACGTCAAAGACGACTTCGACGTACTGGTAGACTTCACCTTCCCGGATCTCACCCTGGAGAACGCCAGGTTCTGCAGCGCCAACAGCAAAATGCTGGTTGTCGGTACCACCGGCCTGACCGAGTCCGAAAAAGAGCAGCTCGCCCTGGCCGCCGAATCTACCCCCGTGGTGTTCGCGCCCAACATGAGCGTGGGTGTCAACGTCGTCCTCAATCTGCTGCGCACAGCCGCGGCTACCCTGGGTGACGACTACGACGTAGAAATCATCGAAGCCCACCACCGCCACAAAAAAGACGCCCCCTCCGGCACCGCCCTGCGCATGGGCGAAGTGGTGGCTGACGCCCTCGGCCGCGATCTGAAAGAGTGCGCCGTCTACGGCCGCGAAGGCTTCACCGGCGAACGCACCCGCAAGGAAATCGGCTTCGAGACCATTCGTGCCGGGGATGTAGTGGGTGACCACACTGTGCTGTTTGCCACCGAAGGCGAGCGTATTGAAATCACTCATAAGGCCAGTAGCCGGATGACCTTTGCCAAAGGCGCCATGCGGGCTGCTTTGTGGCTTGAGGGTAAGGCGGCTGGTTTGTATGACATGCAGGATGTTTTGGGGCTTAAAGGCTGATTTTTGCCACTAAATCCACGAAAGAACACGAAAAAATAAGGTTTTTTGCCACGGAAAACACGGAAGTACACGGAAAAAGATTGAAGAGTTGCTTTTCGTGAGAGGTTAACACTGAGGGTGAAGGTTCGGGTCGCTCTTCCGAAAATTTTGAAGGCCATGGATGGCCTGAAATAAGCGCACAGGGATGTGCTTGTAGCGGTTTTCGGAAGAGCGACCCGAGCCTTCGCCCGGAGTTGCATCAAAGACGACTGGGCAAATCCCCGTGGACAAAAAGCGCCAGAATCGCTTACAATAAGGCGATTTGACTGCACCAAGCGTACCTTTGAAAAGTTTATAAGAAAGCGGGACCGGGTTTTTTTACCTTGTCTCGCTTTTTTGCAACCTGAATTTGCGCTTGCGTTCCTGTTCGTGACGAACTTACGCCACTCGATGAGGATACAAGCCTTGAGCACACCAGCAATCCTTGCACTCGCAGACGGAAGCCTCTTCTACGGCACCGCCATCGGCGCAGACGGAGAAACCAGCGGCGAGGTAGTGTTCAACACTGCCATGACCGGCTACCAGGAAATCCTGACCGACCCGTCCTACTCGCGCCAGATCGTCACCCTGACGTATCCCCACATTGGCAACACCGGTGTAAACGAAGAAGATATAGAATCCGACCGCATCCACGCCGCCGGCCTGATCATCCGTGACCTGCCTCTGCTCGCCAGCAGCTGGCGCAACCAGCAGAGCCTGAGCGACTACCTGCGAAGCAACAACATTGTTGGCATTGCGGACATCGACACCCGCCGCTTGACCCGAATACTGCGTGATAAAGGTTCCCAGAGCGGAGCTGTCGTGGCTGGTGAGAACGCCACCGCCGAGCGGGCCCTGGAGCTGGCGAAAGCCTTTCCCGGCCTCAAAGGCATGGACCTGGCCAAAGAAGTCACCAGTGACAAATCCTACCAATGGAACCAGACCGAGTGGGACATTGTTGAAGGTTATGGCCAACAGTCTGCCCCGAAATTCAAGGTGGTGGCCTGGGATTACGGCGTAAAGTACAACATCCTGCGCAATCTGGCCGCCCGGGGTTGCGACATCACTGTGGTGCCGGCACAAACCCCGGCCTCCGAAGTGCTGGCCATGAATCCGGACGGCATCTTCCTGTCGAACGGCCCGGGCGACCCCGAGCCTTGCGACTACGCCATCACGGCCATCCGGGAAGTGCTGGAAACCGAGATTCCGGTATTCGGTATCTGCCTTGGCCACCAGTTGCTGGCCCTGGCCAGTGGTGCAAAAACCATGAAGATGGGCCACGGCCACCACGGTGCTAACCACCCCGTGCAGGACATTGCCAACGGCAAGGTGATGATCACCAGCCAGAACCACGGCTTTGCGGTAGACGAAGCAACCCTGCCGGCCAATGTGGAAGCCACCCACAAGTCGCTGTTTGACGGTACCCTGCAGGGTATTCGTCGCACGGACAAGCCGGCCTTCAGCTTCCAGGGTCACCCGGAAGCCAGCTCAGGCCCCCACGACGTAGCACCGTTGTTCGACGAGTTTATCCAGTTGATGGAAGCGCGATCTGCCTGAGGGCAAGGCCATCAGAGATAGCTCACCGGCGCTGAACACCGCGCTGCAAGAATTCAAAAGTTGCTGACAGGTTTACCGAGACATGCCAAAACGTACAGACATCCAAAGCATCCTGATCCTGGGCGCAGGTCCCATCGTGATCGGGCAGGCGTGCGAGTTCGATTACTCCGGAACCCAGGCCTGCAAGGCGCTGCGCGAAGAGGGTTACCGGGTTATCCTGGTGAACTCCAACCCGGCCACCATCATGACCGACCCGGCCATGGCCGATGCCACCTACATCGAGCCGATTACCTGGAAGACGGTCGAAAAAATCATCGAGAAGGAAAAGCCGGACGCCCTGCTGCCCACCATGGGTGGCCAGACCGCGCTGAACTGTGCGCTGGACCTGGAAAAATACGGTGTCCTCAAGAAGCACGGCGTGGAAATGATCGGTGCCAACGCCGACACCATTGATAAAGCAGAAGATCGCAGCCGCTTCGATAAGGCGATGAAGAAAATCGGCCTGGAATGTCCCCGTGCCGCCATCGCGCACAGCATGGACGAAGCCTGGAAGATCTCTGAGGACATCGGCTTCCCTTGCATCATTCGCCCGTCTTTCACCATGGGCGGCTCCGGTGGTGGTATCGCCTATAACAAGGACGAGTTTGAAGAAATCTGTACCCGTGGCCTGGACCTGTCGCCAACCAACGAGTTGCTGATCGACGAGTCCCTGATCGGCTGGAAAGAATACGAGATGGAAGTTGTTCGCGACAAGAACGACAACTGCATCATCGTCTGCTCCATCGAAAACTTTGATGCCATGGGCGTGCACACCGGTGACTCCATCACCGTGGCGCCGGCGCAGACCCTCACCGACAAGGAATACCAGATCATGCGCAACGCCAGCATCGCGGTGCTGCGCGAGATCGGCGTGGACACCGGCGGTTCCAACGTCCAGTTCGCGATCAACCCGCAGGACGGGCGCATGATCGTCATCGAGATGAACCCGCGCGTCTCGCGCTCCTCCG
>CAYUNQ010000042.1:0-14410 GCA_964446185.1 uncultured Marinobacter sp.
GCATGTTCAACAATGGTGTGGGCGGGCAGTTGCTGGCCGGTGCGCAGTTTGTGGGTGAGTGAAAGCCCGGTTCCAGACAGAAAGGTTTCGTTGCAACCGTGGCGGCCGCAGAAGCAGGGGCGCTGTTGCAGTTCAGCTTCCGGCGTCCACGGCAGGGGGTTGTGGCCCCATTCGCCAGCTACGCCGTTGGGGCCGGTAAGCAGCTGGCCGTTCACGCTTATGCCGGCGCCGCAGCCGGTGCCCAGTATGGCGGCGAATACGGTGCGGTGGTTGCGCCCTGCTCCGTCTGTGGCTTCGGAGAGCGCCAGGCAGTTGGCGTCGTTGGTCAGGGTTACCGGCCGTTGCAGCAGTTCTTGCAGGTGTTGCTGCATGGGCTGGCCGTTCAGCCAGGTGGAGTTAGCATTTTTGATACGGCCGGTTTTGCGGGAAATGCTGCCGGGTATGCCTACGCCTACCGGTATGCCGGTGGTGCCGGCGTGGGCTTCGGCTTGTTGTACCAGGGTATGGATGGTGTGCAGGGTTGCCTGGTAGTCGCCGGCGGGGGTGGGCACACGTTTGCGGAAGTGTTCGTTGGATTGGTCATCCAGCAGGATCACTTCGGTTTTGGTGCCACCCAGGTCTATGCCTGTTAGCCAGTTTTGCATGGATTTCCCTTTTCCTGGTGGTGCTGCTTTCTGTGTTTGTATCGGCGCAAAGGCTCTGCGGCAACTACTTACCCCGGATTTTGCAAGAATTTACACGGTTGTCCCTTTCTTTACACATCTGCCGTTGTGCAGAAATCAGACTGGTTAGACAATAGCCACCCACTTCCATCATCCTCTTTCTGGATGGGCAATTTCTATGCATCAATCGGTTGATTACCGCTGGCAGAGCGCTGCGCTGTTTTTGGTGAGCGCTTGTTGTTTGTGTGCCGGTTTGTTCGGTGTGTTGGTGTTTGCGTTTCCTGCGCTGCCCGTACCAGAGCCGCTGCGGTTTTCATGGATGGCGTCTTTGGCGTTGATTTTGGGCGGGCTGGCGGTGGCAATTTGGCTTTGGCGTTCGGGGGGGCGGTATGCGCTGCTGGAACGGCTGGCGCACCAGGCCACTCACGATGCTTTAACAGGCTTGGGCAACCGGACTCTGTTTGAAGACCGGCTGAAGCATGATTTTGAGCTGGCCCGGCGGCATAACCGGCGGCTGGCCGTGTTGTTTGTGGATCTGGATGAGTTCAAGCCGATTAACGATACGCTGGGCCACAAGGTGGGCGACAGTTTGTTGGTGGCTGTGGCGCGCATGCTGGAGGCGTCTCTGCGCCCTACCGATACCCTGGCTCGCTTCGGTGGTGATGAGTTTGTGGTGTTGCTACCAGACCTGGTTTCGCCAATGCAGGCGGAAGAGGTGGCCAGCCGTATTCTCAAGAAGGTCGCCCTGCCCCACCAGGTGGGTGAGCATGAGCTGTATTTGTCGGCCAGTATTGGTATCAGTTTGCTGGATAGCGGCGTGCATGCGCCGGAGAAGCTGATTCAGCAGGCGGATATGGCCATGTACAAGGCCAAGCGCCAGGGCCGGGATACTTATCAGGTGTATTCAAAAGACCTGGACGCCAAGCTTTCCCGCCGGGTTACCCTGCGCAATGATTTGCAGGAGGCCATTCAGCAAGGCCAGCTGTTGTTGCATTACCAGCCCCAGGTAGACCAGCAGGGGCGGTTTTGTGGGCTGGAGGCGTTGGTACGCTGGCAGCACCCCACCAAGGGGCTGATTCTGCCAAACAGCTTTATTTCTTTGGCGGAAGAAACCGGTCAGATTGTGCCGCTGGGCAAGTGGGTTCTGGCCCAGGCCTGTAAAGATGCCATGCAGCTGCGGGCCATGGGGCTGTTGCGGGGGCGCGTGGCGGTGAACCTGTCGCCGCTTCAGTTCCACCGCCCGGGTTTTCTGAACACGTTGTCAGCGATTCTGGAAGACAGCGGCCTGCGGGCGGATTACCTGGAGCTGGAGCTGACGGAAGGCATTCTGATGCGCGACCGCGACGGTGCCGTGCGTATTCTGGATGCCATCCAGGCTATGGGCATTGCTACGGCTATTGACGATTTTGGCACCGGGTTTTCCAGCTTCAGTTACCTGAAGGAGTTGCCGACTAATAGCATCAAGATCGACAAGTCGTTTGTTGAGAATGTTGTCGTCAACCGAAAAGACGCTGCCGTATGCAAGGGTGTGATCACCATGGCCCGCGCTATGGGGTTGTCTGTGGTGGCGGAGGGCGTGGAGCACGAGGCCCAGTTCGATATTCTCAAAGCCTGGGGCTGCCACGCTTTTCAGGGTTATTACATTGCCCACCCCATGCCGCTGGATGAGCTGGTGCGGTGGACCCAGTCAGGGACAGACCCACTGGTTATTTCTTGACCCACCGGCCGTTGATGAGCACGTACTGGCCGGCCGGGGTTTTGTCGATGGCTTTCTTACCAGCCACTGTCTCCACCTGCGTAACCGGGATATTGTGCTTCTCCGCAATACGGGTGTACTCCTCCCGACGGGCGCTGTTTATGGCGTCTGCCACTTCCCGGGCGTTGCCTTGTGCGCGCACTACGTCCAGGTAGCCGGCGGGGGTTTCGCCTACCAGGCCCTGCTGTTTTACCGCTTCCAGCTGCTGCTTGGCTTCTTCCAGGCCCATGGCCAGTGCCGGCAATGCCACGCCCAGGGCGAGGATGAAGGCGGCGGTTTGGATGATTTTTTTCATGTTCAACTCCTTGATCAGAACAGGCCTTGTTCGCTGAACAGTTCGTCTACTTCTTTGTCCACCTTTACGTAGATTTCGTGCTGGATTTTTACGTTCAGGTTTACCGTGATGGGTTCTTTGGGTGCGGCCACTTGTACCGTTGGCGTGCAGGCGATGAGCGCCAGCGGCAGTATTGGCAGCAGTAGGCGCCGTAGCGTATTCATGGTGTTGCCTCCTGCCCGGGTTGTTGCAGCCGTTCGCGAACGCGTTCGGTAACGGCTTCGTTTACCCTGCCGCTCAACTGCAAGCTGGTGAGCAGCGCGGGGATGTCTTCTTCCAGGTTCACATTGAGCACCACGGGCTGGCCGTTGTGGATGTCCGGGTTGTTGCCCTCAAGGCGCAGGCCAAGCGTGAGTTTGCCCTTTTCATCGTAGTCTATCGCGCTGCTGAGCACCGAATAATGAAAGTTTTGCAAAGCCCGGGTTACGGTTTCTACCGTGCCGCTGCTGCCAAGCATGGCCTGCAACTGCTCGGCTGGCAGCTTGAGCGTGCCGCCCGGGCTCTGGGCGGCGATGTTGCCTTGTTTTACTTCGATGCCGGTGTCGGCGATTTCGATGGGTATAAAGCCACTGAGCAAACCAGAGCCTTCGAAGCCCTCGGCGGGGTATACCTGTAGCAGCCGCGCCAGGGAGATTTCGTGGGCCTCAACGGGAATTTTCAGGGGTTGCCCGGCCAGGTTGATGGTACGCGGAGCTATGCGCAGGCGGCCATCCAGGAATTCGGCATTCGCCTGCTGGATGTTGAGCTCGCCGGCCAAAGGCTCCGCCTGGGTTGCCCGGTAATCCGCCAGCAGGTTAATGGGGCCAATGCCGATGCCCGAGTTGAGCTGGCCGATGGTGGTGTCCCGCAGCCGGGCGGTGAGCTGGTTGTTTTCCAGGCTGAACAGCAGGTGGCCGCTCAGGTTGGTGATGGCAGTTCGGTCTATCAGGCCGCTCAGGTTGCGAAAATCCACGCGGCTGTGCACGGCCATGGGGGCGCTGGGTTGCAGGTGAATCGTCACCTCGGCGCTGAGTTCGCCGCTGTCGAGTTCCAGCAGGTTCAGAGCCTCCGGCCAGTTGGTGAGGGTGTTCCTGAAGATGCCGACGGCTTCGCTGCCCGCCAGCGTGGTGCTCAGCCGGATGCTCTGAAACTCACCGGCCACGTGGCGCGCACTGATATCCGCTTCCAGCCCCGCATCGTTACTGATTCGCCCGTCCAGCTGCACATCGGAAAGCGAACCCCCAACCCGCCCGGTAAACAGCCACCCCTGCCGCTTCAACGCCGGATGGCTGATATCCTCCAACCCGAACCGGATCTGCTGCACCTCAAACTCCAACGCAACCGCCGGCCCGGCCATCAACAACCAAAAAACCACCAACGGGGTCAGACCCCCGATCAGGGGTCTGTCCCTACGTAATCTGCCCCCTCTAGGCATAGTCCAATAGTGTCCGTGCCTGCTCCTGATCTTTTCGCATTTTCTCATGCCTCTCAGGAAACCTATTCACTGGGTTCAGCTTACCCCAAACAGTTCAGGCTCCCAAACCTCAAACCCCGGCAACCTTAGACCCCTCCGCAGCCGGCGCTACCCCGCCACCAGCCCAGACCGGATATGGAATTCCCGCCAGGCGGTTCATTACAAAGGCATGGGCCAGCAGCAGGGCAACACCGGCCATCAGGATGGGCAGCTGGGCCGGGTTGGGCATCAGGCCCAGGGAGACGATCAGGGCGGTGGCGCCGGCGGGAGGATGGGCTACGCGGAATACCACCATCAGGCAGCTGGTAAGGCCCAGGGACAACGCTGCCGCGCCTACCCGGGGCAGGTCAACGCCGGTTGCGAAGGCGGAAGGCTGGCCCTGCAGACCGAAAATGTACAAGCACAGCAACCCCATCAAGGCGCCAATCAGGTGCCCGCACAAGGTATTTCGGGGCGAAGCCGGCTGGGCCATGGGTACGTAGAACAGGATAAACGCCGTAGCGCCCAGCGACGGGAAGATAAACGCCTCCTGCGTAACCAGCGCCACAAACGACACCAGAGCAATGCTGAAGCTGCCATTCACCAGGTTGAACACCGCCATCACCGTGGTGCGGCTGTAACGGCTTGCTAGCCGCTCCAGGTGCAGTGCATGAATCAGCCCTTTGGCCAGCTGCCAGCGAAGTTGTTCGTTGCGACGTCCCATAACGCGGTAAGGTGCCTCTATTAAACAGTGCCATAAAAAGGGCGCGATACTAGGCACTGACGGATATCAAGGCAAACAAGGATTTTCGATAATGGTTAAGGGGCGTCTCAATAACCGCCCAAATCTGAGCTTGGTGCCTGAGGGGTCAGTCCACGTAGGGACAGACCCCTACAGTCCCCTAATCGACTCAGAATGGGGGGATCGTGCTAGAATCAGCGCCTTCATTTGCTTTGTTCTCCGGATGTTCATGACCTCTCAACAGCCCTCCCCCGTTTTGTCTCGCCGGTTTTCGGTTGCGCCGATGATGGATTGGACTACGCCGCATTTTCGGTACCTGGCGCGTATCCTTAGCCGCAGGGCTTTGTTGTATACCGAGATGGTGACTACCGGGGCGCTGATTCATGGCGATACGGCGCGGTTTCTGCGGCATGATCCGTCGGAATTTCCGTTGGCGTTGCAGCTGGGCGGTAGTGATGCCGGCGAGCTGGCGCAGTGTGCGAAGCTGGCGCAGGCGTTCGGGTTTGATGAGGTGAACCTGAACGTGGGCTGCCCGAGCGACCGGGTGCAGAACAATATGATCGGCGCCTGCCTGATGGGCCACCCGGATAAAGTGGCCGAAGGCGTGGCGGCGATGATTGCGGCCACGGATTTGCCGGTTACGGTGAAGCACCGCATTGGCATTAATGGCCGGGAATCCTGGGACGAGTTGTGCGAGTTTATCGAGACGGTGGCCGCTGCCGGCTGCAAAACGTTCATTGTGCACGCCCGCATTGCGATTCTTGAAGGCCTGAGCCCGAAGGAAAACCGCGATGTTCCGCCGCTGAAGTACGACTGGGTGTACCGCCTGAAGCAGGCCTATCCGCACCTGGAAATCATCATCAATGGCGGCATCAAAACTTTCGAGGAATGCCACGGGCACCTGGCCCATACCGACGGCGTGATGCTGGGCCGCGAGGCGTACCATAATCCCTGGCTGCTGGCCGGGGTGGATTCGGAATTCTTTGGCGAACAAGCCGCGGTTACAAGCCGCCACGAGGCGCTGCGGGCGATGTTCCCGTTCATTCAGCAAGAGCTGGACCGCGGCGTGTACCTTACCCACATTACCCGCCACATTATGGGTCTGTTCCTGGGCCAGCCGGGCGGGCGGCAGTTCCGCCGGCACCTGAGCGAGAACGCCAACAAGCCCGGTTCCGGGCTGGAAGTGATTGAGCAGGCACTGGCCAAGGTCCGCGAGCCGCAACCGATAGCGGAAAGCTGATAACAGGCATACCTTTTGTTGTCTTGTTCCTGTCGTAACCTGCCGTTATTGTAGGGGTTGCAAAGCATTCTGGAGCTGGATGCTGCACCAAAACAGAACAACCGGGACGACAGGAAGAATGACCAGCAAGCTAGACCAACTGAAAACCATGACCACCGTGGTAGCCGACACCGGCGATATCGACGCCATTGCCCAATGGCGGCCGGAAGATGCCACCACCAACCCTTCCCTGTTGCTGAAAGCGGCGGCGTCTGACGCCTATCGTCCCATGCTGGACAAAGCCGTGGCCATTGCCGCGAAGCACGGCGGCTCGGCCGCAGACCAGCTTGGCGTTGCCACCGATATGCTCGCGGTTCTGGCCGGCAAGGAAATCCTCGAGCTGATTCCCGGCGTGGTCTCTACCGAGGTAGACGCCCGCCTGTCGTTTGATACTGCCGCCACGCTGCAGAAAGCCCGTGGCCTGATCGAGCTGTACGACCAGCAAGGCGTAGACACCAGCCGGGTGCTGATCAAGATTGCCTCTACCTGGGAAGGTATCCGCGCCGCCGAGCAGCTGGAAAAGGAAGGCATTCGCTGCAACCTGACGCTGCTGTTCTCGTTTGTGCAGGCGGTGGCCTGCGCCCAGGCCGGCGCGCACCTGATTTCTCCGTTTGTGGGCCGCATCCTGGACTGGCACCTGGCCAACTCCGGCCGCGATAGCTACCCCGCCGCCGAAGACCCCGGTGTGCAGTCGGTTGCCCGCATCTATAATTACTACAAGGCCCATGGCTTCAACACGGTGGTGATGGGCGCCAGCTTCCGCAACACCGGCGAGATCGAAATGCTGGCGGGCTGCGACCGGCTTACCATCAGCCCTGCCCTGCTGCAGGAACTGAAAGAAGACCAGGGCGAACTCAGCCGAAAACTGAGCCCGGCTTCGGCCACTGTCACCGAGAAAATGGGCTGGGTAGACGAAAAGCTGTTCCGCTGGGAATCCAATGAAGACGCCATGGCCACAGAGAAACTGGCCGATGGCATCCGCCGTTTTGCGGCCGACCAGATTGAGCTTGAGAACCGGGTGCGCCAGCTGGCCGCTCGGGCCGCGTAATTTTAAGGACGAGGACGTTCCATGCTAGCCATTCTTCACCCCAATACGGCGCTGGACAGCGATGCCTACCGCCAGACCATGCATTACCTGGAAAACCTGCCCGGTGTGAGCATTCGTGTGCACGAAATCCAGGGCGCCAGCCAGCGGCTGACCGAGGTTTACCTGCTGGGCGATACCAAGACCCTGGACAAAGAAGAGATTGAAGCCCTACCAGCCGTTGAGCGGGCCATTCGCATCTCCGATGACTACCGGATTCTTGGCCGCCACAAAGACGACAGCCGGCAGAGCGGCTTTACCTACAACGGTGTGGAGTTCAGCCAGAACAACCTGAATATCTTTGCCGGCCTGTGCGCGGTGGATGTGCCTGAGCACGTTGAGCAGATGATGCAGGCGCTGGAAGACAACGGCGAAGTCTGTACCCGCATGGGCGCCTACAAACCCCGCACCAACCCTTACTCATTCCAGGGCCACGGCAAGGGTTGCCTGCCCTGGGTGTTCGAGAAGGCGGGCAAGCACGGCATCAAGGTGGTGGCCATGGAAATTACCCATGAAAGCCACATCGAAGAGATCGACACCTGCCTGGAGAAGCTGGGCCGCCCCACCGGCGTGATGCTGCAGATTGGCACCCGGAATACCCAGAACTTTGAGTTGCTCAAGGCCATTGGCCGCCAGAGCACCTACCCGGCGCTGCTCAAGCGCGGTTTCGGTATTACCCTGAACGAATCCCTGAACGCGGCGGAATACCTGGCCAGTGAAGGCAACGCCAATGTGATTTTCTGCCTGCGCGGCATGAAAACCGAAGCCGGCCAGCCACACCGCAACATGGTGGACTTTGCCCACGTGCCGGCGGTAAAACGCCTGACCCGCATGCCGGTGTGTGTAGACCCGTCCCACTCTGTGGGCAGCCGGGACCGTTCACCGGATGGCATCCTGGATGTGATGCATGCCACCGCCCAGGGCGTGGTTGCCGGTGCCAACATGGTGCTGGTGGACTTCCACCCGAAACCGGAGAAAGCACTGGTAGACGGCCCCCAGGCCCTGCTGATGAACGAGTTGCCGGCTTACCTGGAAGATATCCGCCTGTGCCACGATACTTGGAAGAAGCGCCAGGCTATTTATCAACGCCTTAAGGACAACACTGCAGAATGATCGTTTATGGTCACCGGGGGGCCAAGGGTGAGGCCCCCGAGAACACCCTGCCCGGCTTTATGCACGCATACCGGCAGGGCATCCGGCATTTCGAGCTGGACCTGGTGCTGTCGAAAGACGGCATCCCCGTTATCGTGCACGACCTTACGGTAGATCGCACCACGGGCGAGAAAGGCAACGTGGGCAAGTTCTCGGCGATTGAACTGGAAGCCATGGACGCCCGTCGCAATACCAGCGCCTGGCCCCGCAGAACCGGCATTCCGGCGCTGGAAACCCTGCTGGACCAGTTCCAGGACCTGGAACACGTGCAACTGGAAGTGAAGAAAGACAGCCGGTCGCGGCTGAATATTCTGTGCAACCGGCTGACCGAGATCATCCAGCGCCGCAATATGTTCCAGACCTGCGCCGTTACCTCGACAGACCCCTGGTTTTTGCGGGAAATCCGCCGCCGTAACCGCAATATTCGCATTGGCCTGGTGGCGGAGCGCAAGTTCCCGAAACCCCTGAACCTGGCCACTCGCCTGGGTTGCGAGTATTTCTGCGTGAACTGGAAAATCCTGAACAAGGAAATGATCGACCAGGCTCACAAGCGCAATATGCATGTGTCTACCTGGACGGTGAACCGCATTCACGACATGCTGCAGCTAGAGAACATGGGCGTAGACAGCATCATTACTGACTACCCGACCAGCACAAAGATGTTCTTCGATAACCGGGCCAGTTCAATGCTGAACCTGCCGTCAAGAGAAAACAGCCCGGAACCCGCCTGAGGCAGGCCCGGGCCACGGCCTGATCAGAAGATCCTGTTCAGGCCGTTCAGTGCGGCTACCCGGTAGGCTTCTGCCATGGTCGGGTAGTTGAAGGTGGTGTTGATGAAGTAGTTCAGGGAATTGGCTTCCCCTTCCTGGTTCATGATGGCCTGGCCGATGTGTACGATCTCGGCCGCCTGGTCACCAAAGCAGTGGATACCCAGAATCTCCCGGGTTTCACGGTGGAACAGCAGCTTCAGCATACCCACCGCCTCACCGGTGATCTGCGCCCGGGCAAGGTCTTTGAAGAAGGCCTGGCCGACATCGTAAGGCACCTTGGCTTCGGTCAACTCCCGCTCGGTTTTACCCACAGAACTGATTTCCGGAATGGTGTAGATACCGGTAGGCACGTCGTCTACAAAGCGGAAATAGCCGTCGTCGGTAATGTCAGACGACGCTGCGCGGCCCTGGTCGTAGGCTGCGCTGGCCAGGCTCGGCCAACCAATCACATCGCCTACGGCATAGATGTGTTCCAGCTCGGTACGGTAGTGATCATCCACGGCCAGCTGGCCACGGCTGTTCGGGGTCAGGCCAATGTTTTCCAGGCCCAGGTTCTCGGTATTGCCACTGCGGCCATTACACCACAGGAAGGCATCGGCCCGGATCTTCTTGCCAGACTGCAACGACATCACCACGCCGTGGTCGTCGCCCTTCACCGATTCATACTGCTCGTTATGGCGCACCAGTACCCCGTTGTTACGCAGGTGGTAGCTGAGCGCGTCCGAGATTTCATCATCCAGGAACGACAGCAGGCGGCTGCCCGGGTTGATCAGGTCTACCTTCACACCCAGCCCGGCAAAGATGGAGGCGTATTCTGAACCGATAACGCCGGCACCGTAGATAATCAGCGTGCGCGGGGTGTGGGACAGGTTCAGGATGGAATCGGAGTTGTAGATCCGGTGATGGCGGAAATCCACATCGGGCGGCAGGTACGGGCGGGAGCCGGTGGCAATGATCGCCTGTTTGAAGTGGATGGTTTCCACAGACTTGTTGCCACGGATTTCCAGCCGGTGCTTGTCGACGAACGACGCGCGGCCGTTGATCAGGTCTACCCGGTTACGGGAATAGAACTGGGTACGCAGCTTCACCTGCTTGCCGATAACCTTTTGGGCATTCTGCAACACGCGGGGAAAGGAGAACCAGCGGGGCTCGCCGATGTCCCGGAACATCTGGTTGGTGTTGAAGGTGATGATCTGCTTGACCGAGTGCCGCAGCGCCTTGGACGGGATAGTGCCCCAGTGGGTGCAGTTACCGCCCACGGTTGGCTTGTCTTCAATGATGGCTACCCGCCTGTTGTGCTTGGCCGCGTTCATTGCCGCCCCTTCCCCGGAAGGGCCGGCGCCGATCACGACTACGTCGTAATGATGCTCTGCCATGTGCGCAGTGACTCCTTATCTACGTCTTGAATGCGTAGCTGTCGTTATAGTGATTGTAAGTGTTCCGTTGCGGTTACTTGTCGGCTTTGGTGGCGTCGTAGGCCAGGTCTTCCGCTTTAGCCGGCTCGTCGGAGCCATTCCGGCTCTCTTCACACTTCTGGGTGTTACCACCGCAAATCTCGCAGGAAGCACTGATGCCCAAGGCACCGATGCCGCCACAGGTACCACTGATCGGCTTACGGCCGAAGATCACGCCGATCGACATGCCGGCTATCAGCAGTACCACAATAAACAGAACCAAAAGAAAGGTACCCATTACTGCTCCCCTTTATTGGACAACGTAAGATGAGAATGCCGGTGTTTGCCGGGTTTCAAAACCGTTGTCTCCCCTTACGATAAAATAGGCGGGAATGTTTTCCCGGGTTGCCAGGCGCGCCGCCCGCTCATAACCCATCACGGTAAAGGCTGTCGCCAGGGCATCGGCGGTCATGCAATCATCCGCCAGTACGGTTACAGATGCCAGATTGTGGCCTACCGGTTTACCCGTATCCGGATCGATTGTATGAGAATAACGCTGCCCTTGTGATTCGTAATAGTTACGATAGTCGCCGGAGGTGGCCATCGCCATGCCGGTCAGCGCGACAATCTTGCTCACCTGTCGTGCACCTTCGCTGGGCTCTTCCACCGCCAGCCGCCAGGCTTCGCCTCCGGGCTTGCGGCCGTTGGCGCGAACTTCGCCGCCAATCTCCACCAGGTAGGCCTGTACGCCCTCGCTGTCGAGGTAACGGGCCACCACATCCACACCATAACCCTTGGCAATGCCAGACAAGTCGATGTACTGGGCCCGCTCGGTGCGAATGGAGCGGTTATCTGCATCCAGCTCCAGATATTCCCAGCCGGTGACCGCCAGCCGCTCTGCCAATTCGGCTTCGCTGGGCGCGCGCTCAAGCCTTGCTTCCGGACCAAAACCCCACAGGTTAACGACCGGCCCGATGGTTACGTCGAAGGCACCGTCGGTCATGGCGGAAATTTCCTGGGCCCGCTGAACCACTTCAAACAACGCCGGAGACAATTGTGTCCATTCAGACTGGTCTGCCTGACGGTTCAGAGTGGACAACTCCGAATCGGCCCTCCAGGTCGACATGCTGCTATCCACGCCTTTCAGCGCCTTGTCGATGCCATCAGCCAGAGTTTGCAGGCGGGCCTGATCTTCAGGCAATACCACGTTGATATGATAGGTGGTGCCAAAGATGCCGCCAGAGATTTCCCAGATTTTTTCCTCGTCCTGAAACGAGCAACCCGCCAGGGCAGCCATAACCAGCGCCCAGAAAGCGCTGATTATAACCACCCTGGCGGGCTTCATCTTGCCGGATGTCATTTGAGTGAATTAACCCCCGAAATCATCCAGCAAGATGTTTTCGTCTTCTACACCAAGGTCTTTCAACATCTTGATGACAGACGCGTTCATGATTGGGGGCCCGCACATGTAGAACTCACAGTCTTCCGGAGCCGGGTGGTCCTTCAGATAGTTTTCGTACAACACGTTATGGATAAAGCCGGTCGGGCCTTCCCAGTTATCGGTTGGCAGCGCGTCAGACAAGGCTACGTGCCATTCGAAGTTTTCGTTCTCTGCGGCCAGACCATCAAAGTCTTCCACGTAGAACATTTCACGAACGCTACGGGCACCGTACCAGAAGCTGATCTTGCGCTTGGACTTCAAGCGCTTGAGCTGATCGAAGATGTGGGAACGCATGGGCGCCATACCGGCACCACCGCCCACAAAGACCATCTCTGCGTCTGTTTCCTTGGCAAAGAATTCGCCAAACGGACCCATAACCGTCACCTTGTCGCCCGGCTTCAGGTTGAACACAAAGCTGGACATAATTCCTGGCGGGTGATCGGTGCCTGGAGGCGGTGTCGCGATACGGATGTTGAACTTGAGAAGACCTTTTTCTTCCGGATAGTTCGCCATGGAGTAGGCGCGGATGGTTTCTTCCTTGTTGATCGCCTTGTACTTCCAGATATCGAACTTGTCCCAGTCTTCGTGGAACTCTTCTTCGATATCGAAGTTCTTGAAGTCGATCTCGTAAGGAGGACACTCCAGCTGCACGTAACCGCCAGCGCGGAAAGCAACTTCTTCGCCTTCTGGCAGCTTGAGCACCAGCTCCTTGATGAAGGTGGCAACGTTGTGGTTAGAAATAACCTCGCATTCCCACTTCTTCACGCCGAAGAACTCTTCCGGCACTTCGATTTTCATGTCCTGCTTGACAGGAACCTGGCAGGACAAGCGCCAGCCTTCTTTCTCTTCACGGTTGGTGAAGTGAGTTTTTTCGGTTGGCAGCATGGCGCCGCCGCCGTCTAAGACTTTGCACTTGCACTGGGCACAGGTACCACCGCCGCCACAGGCGGAGGACAGGTAAATGCCGCTGTTGGCCAGGGTGCCCAGCAGCTTGCCACCGGCACTGGTTTTCACCGTGTGCTCAGGGTCGTCGTTGATCTCAATGGTCACGTCACCGGTGCTTACCAGCCTGGAGCGGGCTGCGAGGATAATCGCAACCAGCGCCAGAACGATAACGGTGAACATGACCACGCCGAGAATAATTTCTGTATTCATGGTCTCGCCTTTTCGTTAAACCGAATCACCGGGTGAATTACAGGGAGATGCCGGAGAACGACATGAAGCCCAGAGACATCAGACCCACAGTAACGAAGGTGATGCCAAGGCCACGCAGTCCACTCGGAACATCGCTGTACTTGAGCTTTTCACGGATGCCCGCCAGCGCGATGATGGCCAGGGCCCAGCCAACACCGGCACCGAAGCCATACACCACACTCTCGCCAAAGGTGTAGTCACGCTCAACCATGAACAGTGACGCACCCATAATGGCGCAGTTAACCGTGATCAGCGGAAGAAACACACCCAGGGCGGAATACAGGGCCGGGATGTATTTATCCAGCACCATTTCCATGATCTGTACGATCGCGGCAATAACACCGATGTATGTCAGCAGGCCCAGAAAGCTCAGGTCTACATTAGGCAGACCAGCCCAATCCAGGGCGCCTTCGCGCAGGATGCCGTTATACAGCAGGTTGTTCACCGGAACGGTTACGGTCAGTACGACAACAACCGCAATACCCAGACCCGTCGCTGCTTCGATCTTCTTGGAGATGGCCAGGAAGGTACACATCCCAAGGAAGAACGCCAGCGCCATGTTTTCAACGAAAATCGCCTTCATCAAGAGGCTCAGATAGTGTTCCATCAGAAGGCCTCCTTGACGCTGTGGCGGGACATTTTGTAATCCGGCTCTTCAACCTGGTCCGGCTTCCATGCACGCAGTGCCCAGATGCCCAGACCGATGATGAAGAACGCACTCGGCGGCAGCAACAACAGACCGTTCGGGATGTACCAGCCACCGGCGTTTACGGTCGGCAGCAGGGTCACACCGAACAGGGAACCGGCACCCAGCAGCTCCCGGAAGAAGGCAACGAACAGCAGGACAATGGAATAGCCCAGACCATTACCGATACCGTCAAGGAAGCTCATGAACGGAGGGTTGTTCATGGCGTAGCCTTCCGCGCGGCCCATAACGATACAGTTGGTGATGATCAGACCAACGAATACCGACAGCTGCTTGGAGATCTCGTAGGCGTAGGCCTTGAGGATCTGGTCGACCACGATTACCAGGGAGGCAATGATGGTCATCTGTACGATGATCCGGATGCTGCCCGGAATCTGGGTACGAACCAGGGAAACCGCAAGGTTAGAAAACGCAGTTACTGCGATAACCGCCAGGCACATAACGATACTGACGCTCAGGCTGGT
>CAYUNQ010000043.1:0-14373 GCA_964446185.1 uncultured Marinobacter sp.
TGGCGGAGGCGATGATAATACCTTTGATGTTGTCCAGATCGCCCTGGACCCTGTTGACGGTGTCGGTCAGGGCGGCGCGGAATTCGCCGTTCATGGTGTTGGCGGACTGGCCCGGCATGTCGATGGTCAGGGTCAGAATCTGGTCTGAACCCAGGTCGTATTGGATAGCACTCATGGTCGGTTCCTTATGTTTGAAAGTGGGGCTCAGACGCGCTCGATGATGGTGGCAATGCCCATGCCGCCGCCCACACACAGGGTGGCCAGGCCGTAGCGCAGTTCGCGGCGTTCCAGTTCATCCAGCAGGGTGCCGACAATCATGGCACCGGTGGCGCCCAGCGGGTGGCCCATGGCGATGGCGCCGCCGTTCACGTTCACTTTCTCGTCCGGAACGGACAGTTCTTTCTGGAAACGCATCACCACCGAGGCGAAGGCTTCGTTCACTTCAAACAGGTCGATCTGATCAGCCGTCATGCCGGCCTTTTCCAGAGCCTTGCGGGCGGCGGGGGCCGGGCCGGTGAGCATGATGGTGGGGTCGGTGCTGGTGACCGCAGTGGCGACAATGCGGGCCCGGGGTTTCAGGCCCAGTTCCTTGCCCTTGGCTTCGCTGCCAATCAGCAGGGCGGTGGCGCCGTCGACGATGCCGGAGGAGTTGCCGGCATGGTGCACGTGGTTGATTTTCTCTACGTAGTGATATTTCTCGCGGGCGACGCCATCAAAGCCCATCTCGCCCATCATCTGGAACGAAGGCCGAAGGCCTGCCAGGGATTCCACGGTGGTGTTGCCGCGTACATGCTCGTCGCGATCCAGGATGACGACGCCATTCTGGTCGGTGACCGGGACAATGGATTTGGCAAAGTAGCCGTTTTCCCAGGCGTTGGCCGCTTTTTGCTGGGATCTTACGGCAAAGCTGTCGACATCTTCTCGGCTGAAGCCGTCGAGGGTGGCAATCAGGTCCGCGCCAATGCCCTGGGGCATAAAACCGGTTTTCAGGTTGGTGGCGGGGTCGGTGGCCCAGGCGCCGCCGTCGGAGCCCATGGGCACGCGGGACATCGCCTCGACACCACCGGCAACGACCATGTCTTCCCAGCCGGAACGCACTTTCATGGCGGCCAGGTTTACCGCTTCCAGGCCTGAAGCGCAGAAGCGGTTCAGGGTCACGCCTGCGACTTTTTCGTCCCAGCCGGCTGCCAGTGCAGCGGTCTTGGCGATATCTGCGCCCTGATCGCCTACTGCGGTGACGCACCCCATCACAATGTCGTCTACCTGGGCGGTGTCCAGATGATTGCGTTCGCGCAGGGCGTCAAGCACCGTGGTCAGCAAACTGATGGGTTTCACGCTGTGCAGTGAACCGTCTTTCTTGCCGCGGCCGCGAGGGGTGCGGACCGCATCAAAGATATACGCCTCGGTGGTCATGGTTGTTCCTCTGTTAATTGTTGTCCGGGCAATTTAGTGCAGTAACCATAGCCGCTTGTGGCCGCCGGAGGTAATGACGGGGGCTGCCAATCCCATTGGCGAAATTGCTCAGGCCCCGAAAACAAAAAATCCCCGGCTGCAGCAGGGCAGACCGGGGATTTTTATCAGGGGAACGGCTTCCGGTTTCAGTCTGTGGACAGCATGGCTTCCAGGGCGCGGTTCAGGCGCTCCGCATTGGCGGGCGTTAGGTCTTCCACTTCCGGGTGCAGGCACCAGACAGCGAGCAGCTTTTCCAGCTCTTTGGCCGGGGCTTCGGTTTCGCCACCACCCATGCCTTCGGTCAGCCGCTGAACCTGAATTTCCATTCTGCGGGACTGGTCCTGTGCCGGGGTTTCGGCGCCGGCCAGGATTTCCGCGCGTATGGCCAGGTCGCGGCCCGATACCGCAGGCTGGCTCTGGGCCAGGCGGAGCCAGTTGTCAGGGGCGGTTTGCGGGTCCAGGGCTTTCTCCACCCGGTCAACCACAAGGCCCTGCCAATCACTGAGTTTCTGTTTCAGTTTGCGAGTGCGGGCAGTTGCGACAAGGCGGTTTTTCAACTCCTGAACCTTTTCCCGCACCGGTTTTGACAGCGGGTTCCCGGTCAGGCTGTTCAGCTCCTCGATGGCAGTAGCAATAGCCGCGTCGTCAGACGCCATGCTGGCCTGGTTAATGCGCGCCACTGCCTCAAGGGCGGCCTGGTCGGCCTGATCGTTCGCTTCTTGCTGGGCCGAGCGCTGGGCATCGCGACGAGCAAAGATCTGGTCGCAGGCAGTTCGGAAGGCCTGCCAGAGTTTGCGGTCTTCCCGGTGCCGGGTAATACCGATGGCTTTCCAGTCGTTCTGCAGGGCCTTGGCTTGTTCCATGGCTTCTTGCAGCGGCTCATGGCTGATCAGCGCCTCGGCTTTCTCCACAATGGCCTGTTTGATTGCTTCGTTGTTCTTACGCTCTTCGTCCAGGGGGCGCTCAAGCTGCTTCAGCAGGTCGTCGAAACGCTTCTGGATCTGCCGGTTGTCGCGAAAATCCACCGGCCATGCGGCTTTCCATTCCTGTCGCGCGGTTTGGTGAATGCGTTCGGCAGCTTTCCAGTCGATGGCGTTCCAGTCTGCGTTGTCCAGAAAAGCGGAAAGTTGGTCGCAGATTACTTCCCTTGTCTGCAGGTTGGCCTGTTTGAGGTCCGATTTTGCCTCGAAATAGGCTTTGCAGGGCTCGTAAGCTTTGTCGGAGGCCGCCTTGAACCGGCTCCACAGTGCCCGGTCTGATGAGCCGCCTAACTCGCGCCAGTCGTTCTGCAGTTCCTTGATGCGCTCAGCCTTGGCCTCTGGCTCCATAGGTTGCTCGGCCAGGTATTCCATCTGTTCGCACAGGGAGACCTGCTTGGGCTCAGTGGCAAAGCCCTGCCAGTCGCTGAGCTCCTGGAGCTGCCCGGTGAGCAATTGCATGCGTGCCTGAAAGGCGCGACGGTTGCGGCTGTCGAGCTGCTGGAACTGACTCTGGGCGGTTTTCTGCAGTTGTCTGGATTCTTTGAGCTGCCTGGCCTCCAGGGCGGCTTCCAGCTCGGGCAGGATGGCCTTGAGGGCGCTGGCCAGCACGTTCTGTTTTTCCCGGTCGGGATCTACTGGCCTGGGCGCTTCAGGTTTGCCTGCCAACCGGTGCAAGGCCTGCAGTCCTGCGGGCTGCTTGATGTTGGAAGGCCATTCCAGTTCCTGCAGCAATTGCCGGGCGATTTCTCTCTGCTCGTCAGTTGCCTGCTCGGGCTCAACCGCCACCAGGCTGGCAATGTTCTCTTTCACCGTCTCCAGGCGACGCACTGCGTTGAGGTAGTTGCGCAAGCCTTGCATGTTTTGCTCGTAGGCTTTTTGTTGCTGCTTGTCGGTCTGGGTGTCACGGGTGGCTTCCAGCCAGCGGTTCTCCTGGGTTTTTTGCAGGGCGTCGAGTGCCGAGGCAGAAGGCAGTTCGTCAGCAGCCGAGGCTTGCAGGTCATTCAGGGTCTGTTGCAGCAACTCCAGGGTCTCGGTTCTCTGCTGGGCCTGCGCCAGATGGCGCTGTTGCTCTTCCTGGGCCTGCCTGAATTGCTTCACGCGCTCCCGGCATTCATGGACTGCTGTCAGAAATTGACCGGCCTGCTCGGCACTGGCGCTGGCTTCCACAGCACGCCAGTTTTCCTGGAGTGCTTCCAGCCTGGCTTCATAGAGTTTGGTGTCTTCGCTGCTGGCCTGACCCTCGGCCTGACTGATCAGGGTGTCGATCCGCTGCTGGATGGCTGCTGCCGCGGCTTGTTGGTCTTTCAGTGTTTGCAGGTTTTGCCTGACCGCCTGATACACCCCTTTATCGCGGCCCTTGGCTTGCTTCAACACCTGCTGCAACAACGCTTCCTGTTTAAGGCCGGCGGCAGCTTTCAGGCGAATGGCGGCGGTGGCACCGTCAATAGCCAGACTGGCCAGGGCGGACTGGTCCGGGTTGCTCCTTAGCTGGCTTTCCTGGGCTTCGCGAAGAAGCTGCCGCTCGTTCCGGGCGTCGGCCTGGCTCGCTTCGGCCGGCTTCGGGGCCGTTTTTTTCGGGGCGGGCGCCGGGGTTGCCTTGCGGGATCTGAACAGTTTCTGAATGAATGCAGCCATAAAAGGTATCCTTCGGGATTGAAACCAGTCTGCGGTGGCGGCAAAGTGTGCGGCCACCGGCCACGGGCACGGTCGGATGTGCCGGGCGGTGTGTGAAATCGGCCGGTAGTCTAGCGTTTTGCGAGCCGTTGCGGAAAGGGGCTTTATGGCAAAAAGAGATGAAAATCCCGAAGACCAGGATTACAAGGCCCGTTCTGTGGCGCTGCGCCTGTTAGCCCGGCGTGAGCACAGCCGTCAGGAACTCGCCTTGAAACTCCGCCAACGGAACATCGAACCGGGACTGATCAATACCGTCCTGGATGACTATGAGGCGGAAGGCTGGCTGGATGATTACCGTTTTGCTGATGTCTATGCGCGGCAGCGAATGGACATGGGCTATGGCCCTATGAAAATACTGGCAGAGTTACAGCAGCGGGGAATCAGCCATAGCCCGGAGTGCCTGAATGAGACGACAGACGAGCAGTGGCAGGCAGCGGCGATACGGTTGCGGGAACGGCGGTTCGGACTGCACCGGCTGGATGACGACCTGAAAGAAAAGCTGCGGCAGGCGCGGTTTCTGGCCGGGCGTGGCTTTGCTCATTCGCAGATTGAACGGGCGCTGGAAGCCCGGGCCCCCGAAGACCGTTAGGCTGGAGGCAGTTGAGGCAGTTAAAGGGTTGGCGGGATCAACCCGAGTTCAGGGGGCAGGGATGCGCGCATCGCCGCCGCTGCATCCGGCTGATCTGAATTGGCATCCTCTGGGGTGTTGTCGGCCTCCGGGGCTTCCAGCGCTGCAAGTTCAACCGGGCTCTCCGTGGCGGCCGGAAGCTCAGGCTCAGTCACTCGTAGCAACACATCATAATAGCGCCGGATATTCTGCACATAGGCAACGGGCTCGTGGCCGCGGGCATAGCCGAAGCGCGTTTTGGTATACCACTCTTTCTGCGCCAGTAGCGGCAGGAACTCTTTAACGTCCATCCAGCGGTCAGGGTCTTTACCTGCGGATTCGGTTAACCGGCGGGCGTCTTCAAGGTGGCCATAGCCTACGTTATAGGAGGCGAGGGCAAACCAGGTGCGGTCCGGTTCAGGAATTCGGTCCGGAATTTTCTGGTGCACCATGCGGAAGTAGCGGGCACCGCCCTCAATGCTCTGCTTTGGGTCCAGCCGGTTGCTGATTCCAATATAGTTGGCGGTGGTACGGGTGAGCATCATCAGGCCCCGAACGCCGGTTGGCGACACCGCATTGGCGCGCCAGTGGGACTCCTGATAGCCAATAGCGGCCAGCAGGCGCCAGTCAAGGTCGGTTTCCCTGCCATAACCTTCAAAAAGGGCCTGATAGGTTGGCAGCCGGTTTTCTACATGGGTCATAAAGGTTTGGGCGCCAACGAAGTTGAGCCGGTCCAGATGGCCGTAGAAGCGCTCTGATAACTGCTCCATCTGTCCGCTTTGGTGCTGCGCCTCCATAAAGTTGGCGGCGGCGTTGGCCAGCGAGTCATCCTGCTGTGCAGGGAACAACCAGACCAGCTCCTCCGGCTCGTTCAGGGCAAAGCCTTCAAACACGTCAGGGAAAAAGACATGGTTCAGGTCGAGCTCGTTGGACGAAACCGCGGCATAGGAGAATTCACCGCTTTCTACGCGGGTGAGCAGGCCTGCGGCATCGATTTCAGGGTGAACGACAATAACGGGCGCTGCATCACCTTGCTGCGAGAGCACAAGGTGCTCGTGGTTGCTGTCGGCCAGCATGTGGATGGTGTGGCCGTGCAAATCGGCGAGCGTTTCGGGTTTGGGCGCATCCCGGTGGTACACCACAACTGACTGAACGTTGATGCCGGTGGGGACAGTGTGAAATTTGCCCTCGAATTCCGGGCGCCTGGTCATCCCTGCCAGACCGATGTGGGCGTAGTTTCTGGACAGTACAGACAGTATCTCTGAGTTGTCATCCGCAACCCGGGTTCTCAGCTCGACGCCCAGTTCCCTGGCAAAGTTACTGGCCAGTTCGTAGTCGTAACCGGTGGTGATATCCCGTTCCTGGTAATAAATAGAAGGAGCAATCCGGGTAATTACGTGCAGGACACCTTCGTCACGGATTTCCTGAAGTGTGGTCGGCCGGGAGCAGCCACTGACCGCCAGAGCGGTTAGCAGAATCAGTGCCGCAGGGTTGCGGCTGAATATGAAGTTGCTGATATATCGTGACAAATCCCTGCGCTCCGCATAATCCAACGTTCCATGCAGCCAGCCCAATGATCCCTTCTTGCCGGAAGGTGGTCAATTGATCTGTTCAATCCATGTGCAAAACAATGTCAATTGTACAGTTTCGCCTGCAGCGACCTGACGCTGTATCCTGCCGGCGGTTTCGAGTATCATGCCGCCTTTCAGACGTCTCCCGATTTCGCGCGATACAGGTTGATATCATGCTTGAACTTCGCGGCGCACCCGCGCTCTCGCCTTTCCGTTCCCGCAAGCTGCACACCCGGATCCAGGGTATTGTTCCGGATGTAGCCCATGTATATGCCGAGTTCATGCACTTTGTGGATCTCGATGATGACCTTTCCGACGCGGAGCACGCGATTCTGGACAGGTTGTTGACCTACGGCCCCAGCGTTGAGGCCGAAGAGCCCGACGGGGTTCTGTTCCTTGTGGTGCCCCGGCCGGGAACTCTGTCGCCGTGGTCCAGCAAGGCAACCGATATTGCCCGTAACTGTGGTTTGCGCCAGATTCGCCGCATCGAGCGTGGCATTGCCTATTATGTACAGTCCAGTCGTAAGCTGGGCCTTGAGCAGCGGGAAGAAATTGCCGCTCTGCTGCACGACCGCATGACCCAGACGGTATTCCATGAAACCGGCGGTGCCGTGCTGCTGTTCAGCCACGACGAACCCCGCCCGCTTGGCCGTGTACCGGTGCTGTCCGGTGGCCGTGAGGCGTTGGTTGAGGCCAATACCCGGTTGGGCCTGGCACTGGCAGAAGATGAAATTGATTACCTGGTGAAGTCGTTCACCGGCCTTGAGCGTGATCCGACGGATGTGGAACTGATGATGTTCGCACAGGCCAACTCGGAGCACTGCCGACACAAGATTTTCAACGCTTCCTGGGATATTGACGGGCAAGGGCAGGAGAAATCCCTGTTCGCGATGATCCGCAATACCTACGAAATGAATAGCGAAGGAGTTCTGTCTGCCTATAAGGATAACGCTTCGGTTATCGAAGGCAGCGAGGCCGGTCGCTTCTTCCCGGATCCGGAAACCGGTGTCTACGGCTACAACACAGAACCGGTGCACATTCTGATGAAGGTGGAAACCCATAACCACCCCACGGCCATTTCCCCGTTTGCCGGTGCTGCCACCGGTTCCGGCGGTGAAATCCGTGATGAAGGTGCCACCGGCCGGGGCTCCAAGCCCAAAGCCGGCTTGAGCGGGTTCACCGTTTCCAACCTGAACTTGCCTGGTGATGAGCAGCCCTGGGAAATCGGATACGGTAAACCGGATCGCATTGTCTCTGCGCTGGATATCATGATCGAGGGGCCGATTGGCGGTGCTGCCTTCAACAACGAATTCGGTCGCCCGAACCTGGCGGGTTACTTCCGTACCTTCGAAGAGAAGGTGCCGGGTGCCGCTGGCGAAGAGGTTCGGGGCTACCACAAACCCATCATGATTGCCGGTGGCTTGGGTAATATCCGCGAAGAGCATGTGGAGAAAGGGAGTATCCCGGTTGGCGCCAAGCTGATTGTGCTGGGTGGCCCCTCTATGCTGATCGGTCTGGGCGGTGGTGCGGCGTCTTCCATGGACTCCGGTTCCAGTAATGAAAACCTGGACTTTGCCTCGGTACAGCGCGACAACCCGGAAATGGAGCGCCGGTGCCAGGAAGTGATCGACCGCTGCTGGCAGATGGGCGACAAGAACCCGATCTGCTTTATTCACGACGTAGGTGCAGGTGGCCTGTCCAACGCCATGCCGGAACTGGTCAAAGACGGCGGTCGCGGTGGTAAATTCGAGCTGCGGGATATCCCGAGCGATGAGCCCGGTATGTCGCCGCTGGAAATCTGGTGTAACGAATCCCAGGAACGCTACGTAATGGCTGTGGCGCCGGAGAACTTGGATCTTTTCGATTCTCTGTGCCGTCGTGAGCGTTGCCCCTATGCAGTCATCGGCGAAGCCACCGAAGAGCATCACCTTGAACTGGGTGATTCCTACTTCAACGACAAGCCGGTAGATCTGCCGATGGACGTGCTGTTTGGCAAGCCGCCGAGAATGCACCGCAGCATCACCCGGTCGTCGTTCACCAAGCCAGTGTTCGATTCCACCAAGATTGATATTCACGATGCCATTCGCCGTGTTTTGCGTTTGCCGTCTGTGGGCTCCAAGAACTTCCTGATCACCATCGGTGACCGGACTATTACCGGCCTTGTGGCCCGTGACCAGATGGTTGGCCCCTGGCAGGTGCCGGTGAGCGATGTGGCGGTTACCGCTGCCTCCTTTGATGTTCGTGCCGGCGAAGCCATGGCGATGGGCGAGCGCACACCGGTTGCGGTGATTGATGCGCCGGCCTCCGGCCGTATGGCCGTGGGCGAGGTGATTACCAACCTGGCAGCGGCGCCGATCGAAAAACTTTCGAATATTCGCTTGTCTGCGAACTGGATGGCCGCAGCCGGTCACCCGGGTGAAGACGAGAATCTTTACGAAACTGTACGTGCGGTCGGCATGGAGTTGTGCCCTGAGCTGGGTATTACCATTCCGGTGGGTAAAGACTCCATGTCCATGAAAACCACCTGGGAAGAAGACAATGGCGAGCAGAAGAGCGTTACTGCTCCGCTGTCTCTGATTGTCAGCGGTTTCGCGCCGGTTACCGACGTGGCACGAACCCTGACGCCCCAGCTGAGAACAGACGCCGGTGAAACCGACCTGATTCTGATTGACCTCGCGGCCGGCCAAAACCGTCTGGGCGGCTCCGCGCTGGCGCAGGTGTACCGTCAGGTAGGTGCTGTAGCGCCTGACCTGGATGACCCGGAAGACATCAAGGCATTTTTTGCCGTCATCCAGGGCCTGAACAGCGATGGCAAGTTGCTGGCGTACCACGACCGCTCTGACGGCGGCCTGTTCGTAACGGTTGCTGAGATGTCCTTCGCCGGCCGTACCGGCGTGGATATCAAGCTCGATGGCCTGGCCGAAGACAGTTCCCAGTTCGCCCGCGAATTGTTCAACGAAGAGCTGGGTGCGGTTATCCAGGTGCGTCGGGACGACACCGAGTTTGTCCTGCAGCAGTTCTCTTCAGCAGGCCTGGGTGACCACACCAGTGTGATCGGTACCCTGAACGATAAAGACCGCGTGCGTCTGACCTTTACTGGCGACGCCGTGGTGGATGAAGCTCGTACCGATCTCCAGCGCCTGTGGGCTGAAACCAGCTACCGCATCCAGTCGCTGCGGGATAACGCGGACTGTGCGCAGGAAGAGTTCGATAACCTGCTTGATGCAGAAGATCCGGGCCTGAACGCCGAGCTGACCTTCGATATTAACGAAGACGTTGCCGCGCCGTTCATTAACACCGGTGCCCGCCCGAAAGTGGCTGTCCTGCGGGAGCAGGGCGTAAACGGCCAGGTTGAAATGGCTGCGGCCTTTGACCGTGCCGGTTTCGAATCGGTAGACGTGCACATGAGTGACCTGCTGTCCGGTCGCATCACTCTGGATGACTTCCAGAGCCTGGTGGCGTGTGGTGGGTTCTCCTACGGTGACGTTCTGGGTGCCGGTGAAGGCTGGGCAAAGTCCATCCTGTTCAATGACCGCGTTCGGGATCAGTTTGCTGTGTTCTTCAATCGCCAGGACACCCTGGCATTGGGTGTGTGTAACGGCTGTCAGATGCTCTCCAACTTGCATGAGCTGATTCCGGGCAGTGATGGCTGGCCGCGCTTTGTGCGCAACCAGTCGGAGCAGTTTGAAGCTCGCCTGGTGATGGTGGAAGTGGCCCAGTCTCCGTCTGCATTCCTGGATGGCATGGCCGGTTCCCGTATGCCGATTGCCGTGGCCCATGGTGAAGGTCGGGTAGAGTTCGCCTCTGGTAATAGCGCACAGGCGCTCACCGAGAACGAGCTGGTTGCCATGCGTTATGTCGACAACCGGGGTGCGGTGACCACCCGTTATCCCTATAACCCGAACGGTTCCGAGGCCGGTATTACCGGCGTGACGACCTGCGATGGCCGGGTAACGATCATGATGCCTCACCCGGAGCGTGTGTTCCGGGCGGTGCAACATTCCTGGCGGCCAGAGGGTTGGCAGGAAGATGGTCCGTGGATCCGGATGTTCAGAAATGCACGGCGCTGGTTTGGCTGACAGGTTGGCCTGAACCGGGGTTGACAACGCCGGCCTGAAACGCTTCTGATTGGAGCGCCATTCAGGCCGGTTTTTTTGTGCAAAAAATCCCTGAAACTTGTCAGTCAAGGACTTGACTAGACAACTTTATGCACATTTTCAGGGTCTGTTTGTTTGATCTGTGAACAAAGTCAGAGAATTGCGTTCAGTTTTTGTTCGTACGACCTAACTTGCTGATAAATAAGAATTTATTCAAACGGGCGATTTTGTCGCCAGTTTAAGGGAAGGCCAGTAACTGTGGGGGTTCAGGGCAGATTCCCAGAAACTATCCCCAGAGTTATCCACAGAAACTGTGGGTAAGTTTAGAAAGCGTAATGGCGCTCGAAACTTGAGCAATTTTAGGTGAGCTATGTACAAACTTTGCTACTTCGTACCGGAAGGTTATCTGGAGCAAACCAAGCAGGCCTTGTTTGCTGCCGGCGCCGGCAAGATTGGTGATTACGAGCAGTGTGCCTGGCAATGTGAGGGCCAGGGGCAGTTTCGCCCGCTGGCTGGTAGTGACCCTTTTCTGGGCGCTCAGGGGCAACTGGAAAGGGTAAAGGAATTCAAAGTTGAGCTGGTTTGTGAGGATTCCCGGATCCGGGAGGCTGTTGCTGCACTGAAGCAGGCCCACCCGTATGAGGAGCCTGCGTACGAAGTGTATCGGCTGGAAATGTTCTGATCAGGGTTTTCGGGTCGTGGGCGGACGGATGTCCTTCACGTGGACACCGTAACTGTCGGCTTTCATGTCGTTGAGGAACAGTTCAAGGGTTTTTCGCACGGTAGGAAATGAAATCTCGTCCCACGGGATGTCTTCTGGAGCAAAGAGCTTTGATTCCAGGGATTCCTGCCCGGCTCCGAATTGCCCGTTGGTCAGTGTGGCACGGTAAAACATGTGAACCTGGTCGATGTGGGGCACATCGATAATGGAATACAGGCCGTGGATGGTAACTTCGGCCAGAGCTTCTTCACGGGTTTCCCTGGCAGCGGCCTCTATGGTGGTTTCAGCGTTTTCCATGAATCCCGCCGGAAGAGTCCAGTAGCCGTACCGGGGTTCGATAGCCCGCCGGCATAACAGGATTCGCCCCTCCCATACGGGTACGGTGCCGGCAACAATGCGGGGGTTCTGGTAATGTATGGTTTCGCAGCTGACACATACGTAGCGATGCCGGTTGTCTCCCTCAGGAATGCGCTGTTCAACCAACTGGCCGCAGGAGCTGCAATACTTCATTGTTTTCCCCGTATACTGAGTGTTCGTTGGTAGTCAGTTTAACGATCTGGACTGCCCGTGTCTCACTCAATATTGGCTAGTAACCGGAGTAAAGAGTGGAAGACCTGCTAATCGAACGGTTGTCCAGATACGCCCCCAGGCAGTTGACCCTGGACTACCCTGAAGCCGGAGTTCTGGTTCCGGTCACTGACGATCCGGATAATCCCGAGATCATTTTTACACTTCGGTCGGTCCATATGAAGACCCACCGGGGGCAGGTGGCTTTTCCCGGAGGCAAGCGGGATCCGGAGGATGCGTCACTGGCAGAAACTGCGCTGCGGGAAACCCACGAAGAAATCGGCCTGCCGCCTGATCAGGTACGGCTTATTGCCCCGCTCAGCCAGGTGATGTCGCTGCACCGGATAGTTGTAACCCCATATGTAGGTTTGGTGCCGGGCGATCATCCGTTAAAGGCAAACCCGGCCGAAATCGAAAGCATTTTCCGTGTGCCGGTTTCTTACTTTCTCGAGGACAAACGGGAGCGCACGGACACCCTGAGTTTCCAGCACAACACCCTTTATGTACCCTGCTATCGCTGGGAGCGTTATCAGATATGGGGGTTGTCGGCCGTGGTTCTGGTTGACTTTCTGAATGCTGTCTACGACGCCGGAATCGATATACTTGAGCCGCCCCGCTAGGGCGACGGAGGGGTTTTATGTTTTATAGCCTTGATCAGAGAGTGCCTGTGAAAGACGGGGATGGGCAGTTTGTTGCTCACAATGCCACCGTGATCGGCAGCGTTAAGCTGATGGAAAAATCGAGCATCTGGTTCAATGTGGTGATTCGTGGTGATAACGAGTTGATTACCATTGGCCCGGAATCCAATATCCAGGACGGTTCGGTTCTGCATACTGATCCCGGTATTCCATTGACCATTGGCCGGGGCGTTACCGTTGGACACAAGGCGATGCTGCACGGATGTCAGGTCGGGGATTATTCGCTGATCGGTATAAATGCTGTGGTGCTCAATGGCGCAAAGATTGGCAAGTATTGCCTGATCGGTGCAAATACCCTGATCCCGGAGGGTATGGAGATTCCGGATGGCTCCATGGTGATCGGTTCCCCGGGCAAGATTCGCCGGGAATTGAGCGAGAGCCAGAAGAAAATGCTGGAATTCAGTGCGGCGCACTATGTTAAGAACGCCGAGCGTTACCTCGCACAACTAAAGAAGGTTGAGCTGTGACCAGGAAAACCGCTGACAGAGTCCGTTCTCCCTGCCGCAGCATTTGTGCTCTGGATCAGAATGACATCTGCATTGGGTGCCAGCGCAGCGGTGATGAAATTCTGCGCTGGACCATGATGACTGACGAAGAGCGCAGGGAAGTTCTGCGCAAAGTGGCTGAGCGCGAAAAGAAAGTCGCTATCTAACATAACTACAGGAATACAGATTCAATGAGTGGTTCAGAGCAGACTGTCCGGATTGGTACACCGCTGAAGCCCGGCGCAACCCGTGTTCTTTTTTGTGGTTCCGGCGAGCTGGGTAAAGAGGTGGTGATAGAGTTGCAGCGCTTCGGCGTAGAAGTGATTGCGATCGATCGCTACGAAAATGCACCGGCCATGCAGGTCGCTCACCGCAGCCATGTGGTGGATATGCTCGACGGCGCAGCGTTGCGGGCTGTGATAGAGAAGGAGCGCCCCCATTTGATCGTTCCGGAAATCGAGGCTATTGCCACCGGGGAGTTGGTGCGCCTTGAAGAGGAAGGCTACAACGTTGTGCCAACTGCCCGGGCGGTTAACCTGACCATGAACCGGGAAGGTATCCGGAGATTGGCCGCAGAGGAGTTGGGGTTACCAACCTCGGCGTACCGGTTTGCCGGAACCCGGGAGGAATACCTGGCGGCTGTTGGTGAAGTCGGATTGCCCCTGGTGGTCAAGCCGGTGATGAGCTCCTCCGGCAAGGGGCAGAGCCTGGTGAGGCAGGAATCTGATATCCAGCCTGCCTGGGATTATGCGCAAACCGGCGGCCGGGCAGGGAAGGGGCGGGTCATCATTGAAGGTTTTGTTGACTTTGACTATGAGATCACGCTGCTGACCGTTCGTCACCGCGATGGGATCTCTTTCTGCGACCCTATCGGTCACCGCCAGGAGGATGGCGATTACCGGGAGTCCTGGCAGCCTCATCCCATGTCGGATAAAGCCCTTGAGCGTTCGATGGAAATTGCACGGGCAGTTGCCGATAACCTGGGAGGTTACGGAGTCTACGGCGTGGAGTTGTTTGTAAAAGGTGATCAGGTCTGGTTCTCGGAAGTCTCGCCAAGACCCCATGACACCGGCCTTGTGACGCTGATGTCTCAGGACTTGTCGGAGTTTGCGCTGCACGCGAGGGCAATTCTGGGCTTGCCGGTGCCTGCTATCCGCCAACAGGGCCCGACCGCCTCAGCGGTGATTCTGCCGGAAGGAGACTCGGGCAATGTTTCATACTGTGGTCTGGAAGCGGCCCTTGCTGAGCCTGATACCCAGCTGCGGCTTTTTGGTAAGCCGGAACTTAAAGGCCGCCGGCGCATGGGGGTTGCGCTGGCCAGGGGGGCTACTATAGAAGAAGCGCGGAGTAGGGCTTTCTCCGTATCCCGATCTGTGAAGGTGGAGCTATAATCAGATTACGCATTGGGTGTGTTTCCGGTTGTTTGAGGAGATTTCAGAAAAGTTTCAAACAACCGTTGACACCATCGTACAGGTCTGTAGAATGCGCATCTCGCTTGAGGGGGTCGACACCGAACAGGGT
>CAYUNQ010000044.1:0-13017 GCA_964446185.1 uncultured Marinobacter sp.
GGGAATAGCCACCACACTCTGGAACCGTTCCAGTGACGAGCGGAAGGTTTCCTGGGCGTCGCTCTGGGCATCCCGGGCATTTTCCACCCGATCGACCAGGATATCCCGCTTCTCGAACCCGAGCTTTTCCATGGTGTTGTAGTACACGGTGCTGCAGCCGGTCAGGACCAGAGCCGCGAACAGGGTGAATATGCCTGTGGTGTTCAGGGAGTTGTTTTTCATGGTCGTTCCTATTTTCCGATGCAGAAACTGCTGAAAATCTTACCCAAAAGCTCATCCGGCGTCAGATGCCCGGTAATTTCCCCCAGGGCATCCTGGGCCGCCCGCAGGTCTTCCGCCAGCAATTCGCCTGCACCGTAACCTTCCAGCTGGGTCTGACCCTGAAGCAGTAAATCCCGCGCCCGTTCGAGCGCATCCAGGTGCCGGCGCCGGGCCAGGAAACCGCCTTCGGTAGTACTGGCAAAGCCGATGCTCTGTTTCAGGTGTTCCCGGAGTACCTCAAGGCCCTCAGCGGCCTTGGCGGCCAGGCGAATCACCGGAGCGGTCTGATGCGGCTCGGCGCTGATGCCAACACTCTCTCCGGACAAATCCACTTTGTTGCGGATCACCGTGACCGGTGCGCTGGCGGGTAGCTGGTCGATAAAGTCCGGCCAGATTTCATGGGGTTCGGTCTTGTCGGTGGTGGTGGCGTCCACCATCAGAAGGATACGGTCGGCCTGGCGGATTTCTTCCCAGGCCCGGGCAATCCCGATGCGTTCTACCTCATCCGGACTGTCCCTAAGGCCGGCAGTGTCAATGATGTGCAGCGGCATGCCATCTATGTGGATATGTTCCCGCAGCACGTCCCGGGTAGTGCCTTCGATGGCGGTGACAATCGCCGCTTCCCTGCCGGCCAGCGCATTGAGCAAGCTGGATTTTCCGGCATTGGGGCGGCCGGCGATCACCACTTTCATACCATCCCGCAAAATACTGCCTTGCTGGGCTTCGCCCAGAATCTGCTCTAGCTGTTCCAGCAGGTTCTGCAGGTCGCTCGCCACCTTGCCATCCGCCAGGAAGTCGATCTCTTCTTCCGGAAAATCGATGGCCGCTTCCACGTAAATGCGCAGATGGGTGATGGCCTCCACCAGGTTATCCACACGCTTGGAGAACACCCCCTGCATGGAACGCACCGCACAGCGGGCCGCCTGTTCCGAGCTGCTTTCGATCAGATCGGCAATGGCTTCGGCCTGGGCCAGGTCCAGCTTGTCATTCAGGAAGGCTCTTTCAGAGAACTCACCGGGGCGGGCCAGCCGGGCACCCAGGCTGCAGACTTCCCGCAACAGGATATCCAGGATCACGGTGCCGCCGTGGCCCTGTAGTTCGAATACATCCTCGCCGGTAAAGGAGTTCGGATTGGGGAAGTACAGGCCGATACCTTCATCGATCAGACCGCCTTGGCCATCCCGGAACGGGCCATAGTGGGCATATCGCGGTTTTGGCTCAAAGCCCAGCATGGTGCGGGCTATGTCGGCGGCCTTCGGCCCGGAGACCCGGACAATCCCTACACCGGCCTGGCCCGGGGCAGTGGCGATGGCGGCAATGGTATCTGTAGCTGGCTGCATCTTGGTTTTCCTGCAATAGAAAAAACAAAGGCTCCCCGAGGGAGCCTTTGTCAGGTCAGAATTACCGGTGAATCAGTATTTCTTGCCTGCAGTTTCCGCTTCGATCTTGCGGGTAATGTACCACTGCTGGGAGATCGAAAGAATGTTGTTCACCAGCCAGTACAGTACCAGGCCGGCGGGGAACCACAGGAAGAACACGGTAAAGATCACCGGCATCAGCTTCATGATCTTCGCCTGCATGGGGTCTGGCGGTGTCGGGTTCAGGCTCATCTGGATGAACATACTGGCACCCATCAGGATCGGCAGGATGAAGTACGGGTCCATCTGCGACAGATCCTGGATCCACAGCATGAACGGCGCATGGCGCAGCTGCACACTTTCAAACAGTACCCAGTACAGGGAAATAAATACCGGCATCTGCACCAGGATTGGCAGGCAACCACCCAGCGGGTTGATTTTTTCCCGCTTGTACAGCGCCATCATTTCCTGGGACATGCGCTGGCGGTCGTCGCCGTAGAGTTCTTTCAGGCGGGTCAGCTGCGGAGCAACCGCGCGCATCTTGGCCATGGACTTGTAACTGGTGGCCGACAGGTGGAAGAACACTGCTTTGACCAGCACGGTCAGCAGGATAATCGCCACACCCCAGTTACCCACCAGGCCATAGAACCATTCCAGGATGATGAACAGTGGCAGGGAGATGAAGAACAGCCAGCCAAAGTCGACCGTACGGTCCAGGTTGGGTGCCAAGGCTTCCAGGCGATCAATGATCTTCGGGCCCACGTAGGCGGTTGCGCCAATTTCCGCGGTATCACCGGCAGCCACCGTGGTGGCGGGGTAAACAAAGCCCATCACATGGAGCTGATCACGGCGTGTGGTCTGGAACTGTGCCTGCTGATCGCGCTCAGGTACCCAGGCGGTGAGAAAGTAGTGTTGCAGGAAGGCCAGCCAGCCGTTAGTAATGGATTCATTGATACGGCTTTTCGTCAGATCATCAAAATCGTATTTCTCGTACGGATCGTCGGGGGTACTAACCACCATGCCTAAATAAGCCTTGATACCCATGCTGGCCTGGGAGGTGGGGTCCGGTGCCTCGTCACGCACGATCTTGCCAGTGAAATTACCCTGCCAGTCTGAGTCCGAGTTGTTCTGAATCAGGTAACGAACACCGATTTCATAGCTGTCCCGGGCCAGGTGATAGCGTTTGGTAATGGTAACGCCGGTATCCGTGCTGAGGGTCAGGTCGATATTGAGTTCATTTTCACCGTCAGACAGCACATAGGCGCTGGACTGGGCATCGAAAACCGGTGCCTGGGCCGCATTCCGCCCATCCGGACCATCGCGGCCAATCAGGCCACTTTCCAGCAGGTAGGTGCGGTTCTGCGAGTTGGTCAGCAGTTTCAGTGACTGTTTACTGTTCAGGGTTTCGTTGTACTGCAGCAGGGAACTTTCAACGACATTACCGCCGATACGGTCGATCTTGAGTTCGAAAACGTCGGTGGTTACGGTGATGTATCGATTGGCTACGGCTGCTTGGGAGCCTGCAGAAACCGATGCCTGACTGCCGGTTTCCGGTGTCGCAAACTCTTCATTGGCCGTGGATACCACTCCTGATTCCGGCAGGATCATATCGTCTGCTGCAAGATTGCCGGTATTGGACGATTCTGTCTGAACCACCTCGGTGGTCTGTGGCTGGTGATAGTCTTCGTTCCAGGCTAGCACCATCAGATAACTGACAATCGCGAGACCTGCAAACAAAACGATACGTTGAATATCCATAAACTTAGGGTCTGGTCTGAGTAGTGGTGTGAGTGGATTCAGTCAGGTTACCGTCTGGCTCTTCGGCAAGGTGTTCGGATAACTCGGTTCCGGGTACCGGATCATAACCGCCTTCGGCCCAGGGATGACATCTTAGCAAACGCGCACTTGCAAGATAGCTTCCCTTGAGGGCGCCATGATGCTGAATAGCCTCGACCGCGTATTGTGAACAGGTAGGGTAGTGCCGGCAATGGCTCGCCATCATCGGAGAAATGGCATATTGGTAGAACCGGATGGGCAGCAGCAGAAGCTGGCGCATTAACCCGTACCTCGAGACGTCGCGTCTGATGGGTCAGACGTTGATTTTCGGTACTTTTTTTCGAGTTGCTTCTCGAACTGCCTGCTCACTCTGCGCCAGATATCTTCCAGTGCTGAATGCACAGCAGTGTTCTCCAGCTGAGCAAGGCCTTGTCTGCCGAGAACAATAATATCCAGGGCGGGTAAATCCTGCTGTTTTCTGAAGGTTTCCCGTACCTGACGCTTGATCCGGTTTCTCTGGACAGCCAGCCGTAGATTTTTCTTGGAGAAAATCAGTCCGACCCTGGCATGACCGAGATTATTCGGGGCAGCCAGGATCAGAAAATTCCGATGCGGAACTTTCAGCTGTACGTCATCGAAGACCTTGCTGTAGTCCGAAGATTTCAACAGTCGATGAGACTTCGGAAACGTCAAAGCCTTCATGAGGCAAGCTTCAAATTACGCAGACAGACGTGCGCGGCCTTTGGCACGACGACGGGACAGTACCTTGCGGCCGTTAGCAGTCGCCATACGGGCACGGAAACCGTGAACGCGCTTGCGCTTCAGGACGCTTGGTTGAAATGTTCTTTTCATGGTGATGATCTCACAAATCGTCAATGGACATGGGGTGACTGGCTGGAAAATAGACAGTCAAAACAGGAGCGGCATTCTAGTCAAATCCTGAGGGAAGTTCAATGTTTGAGCGACAGTGAACTGAAGTTTTCCGCATGGGTAATGTCCGCAAGGCTCACTAACAGAATCTATAAGTCTTTTTTAAATTCTTTCAAAGATTATTTATTACTGTTATTACGCACCATGTTTTCTGTGGAAAAGCCTTAAAAACGTAATGTAAACAGAAAAATAGAGCGATGATAAGGCTTGTGACAGGTGCCATTGAGCCCTGTGGAGAAAGGTCCTTCGAATTGTGCATAAGTGGGCCGGGGTTTTAAAACGTGAGTTATCCATGGTTGGGTCAAGGTGTTGCACACAGGGTTGGGGCCGGTGTTTGCACAGAGGCCTGTGGGTAACTTATTTTCAGGTAATTTCTGTACACAAGGCTGTAGATATGTCTGTAAGTTTTCGTAAAGTATAAGGAAATGTTTCCACAGGCTGTTCATGACCTGCTTTGTTGGCCTTTTACTGTACCTCTGCGCGAGGTAGAATCCGGGGTCACCTTGAGCAACGGGAAAGCCCTTTCCGGTGTAAGAACAGTTAGGTAGTCGGGAGTAGGCGGTCGTGCCGAACAGTATGTGGCATCAATGTCTTGAAGTACTCCGGGATGAATTTCCCGCGCAACAGTTTAATACCTGGTTGAGACCCCTTCAGTCGGATCAACGTGAAGGTCAGCTGATGCTGTTTGCGCCAAACCGGTTTGTGATGGACTGGGTGAACGAAAAGTATCTGCGTCGTATAGAAGAAGTATTAAAGGAGCTTGGAGGTGGCCAGGCTCCCAGGGTGCAGATGAAAGTAGGTTCGGCACCGAAGGCGAGCGAACCGGTGGTGCGTTCGGTTGCCGAGGCGCCCCCGGTGAATCTGGCGGATGAAACCGGGCATACAGTGACAGAAGAAGAACGGAGTGTGGCGGCGACGGTTTCTGCCCCGCGCCCGGCTCCCGGAAGCACCTCGGCTGGCCGGACAAGCAGCGGCACACGGCGGTCGGTTCAGGTAGAAGGTGATATCAAACACCAGAGCTTCCTGAATGAAACCTTTACCTTTGAAACCTTTGTCGAAGGTAAATCGAACCAGTTGGCCCGTGCCGCCTCCATGCAGGTAGCCGAGAACCCCGGTGGTGCCTATAACCCGTTGTTCCTGTACGGCGGTGTTGGTTTGGGTAAAACCCACCTGATGCACGCCATCGGCAACGAGATCGTCCGTCGTAATCCGAAGGCCAAGGTAGCGTATCTGCGTTCGGAAAGATTCGTGGCGGATATGGTCAAGGCACTGCAGCTGAACGCCATCAACGAATTCAAGCGGTACTATCGTTCGGTAGACGCACTGCTGATTGATGATATCCAGTTCTTTGCGCGCAAGGAGCGTTCCCAGGAAGAGTTTTTCCACACCTTTAACGCCTTGCTCGAGGGCGGCCAGCAGGTGATTGTCACCTGCGACCGCTTCCCGAAAGAAATTGTGGATATGGAAGAGCGGCTGAAATCCCGGTTTGGTTGGGGTCTGACCGTGATGGTTGAGCCGCCGGAGCTGGAAACCCGGGTCGCCATTCTGATGAAAAAGGCCGAACAGGCCAATGTGAAACTGAGCAGCGAGGCGGCTTTCTTTATCGCGCAGAAAATACGCTCCAACGTTCGGGAGCTTGAAGGGGCGCTGCGTTTGGTGATAGCGAATGCTCACTTCACTGGGTCGGAGATCACTCCGCCGTTTATCCGGGAAAGCCTGAAAGACCTGCTGGCACTGCATGAAAAGCAGGTCAGTATTGATAATATTCAGCGTACCGTGGCGGAGTATTACAAGATCAAGGTATCGGACCTGTTGTCCAAGCGCCGTACCCGTACCGTCACCCGGCCCAGACAGGTAGCCATGTCGCTGGCAAAGGAACTGACCAATCACAGTTTGCCGGAGATCGGAGACGCCTTTGGTGGACGCGATCACACCACGGTACTGCATGCCTGTAAAAAGATCGTTGAGTTGCAGGAAACCGATCCGGGTATCCGGGAAGACTACCAGAACTTTATGAGACTGCTGACCACCTGACCGGGGTGGCAAAACCAATAACATTCACTTCCGATAACTGAAGCCGAGTGCCATGAAACTGACAATCAGCCGTGAATCCCTGCTCACCCCGCTGCAAAGCATTGCGGGCGTTGTGGAAAAGAAACAGACCATGCCGGTGCTATCCAACGTATTGCTGGAAGCCGAAGACAACACCCTGAAGCTGACCGGCACCAATATGGAAGTGGAACTGGTCGGCAGGGTAACGCCGGTGCATGTGGACCAGCCGGGCAGGATCACGGTTCCGGCCCGCAAGCTGTCGGATATCTGTCGTGCTCTGGGCGATGAAGCGCCGATTGAGCTGGCACTGGAAGGCGACCGCCTGCACGTGCGGGCAGGCAACTCTCACTTCACGCTGTCGACCCTGCCGGCGGAGCATTTCCCCAATGTCGAAGACGAGCCGGAAAGTTTCCGCCTGGAACTGCCACAAAAAGAACTTGGTCGCATGCTCGATGCCACGGCCTTTGCCATGGCACAGCAGGATGTCCGTTACTACCTGAACGGCCTGCTGCTGGAAGTGGATAGTGGCCATGTACGGGTCGTAGCGACCGATGGTCACCGGTTGGCCATGGCGCATACCGATATGCAAACCGGTTGCCCGGATCTGCGCCAGGTGATTGTGCCGAGAAAAGGCGTACTGGAGCTGGCTCGTTTGCTGGATGATGTGGAGCTGCCGGTAACCCTAGTGATTGGCGACAACCATCTGCGGGCCACGGTTGGTGCCTACACCTTTACCTCCAAGCTGATTGAAGGCAAGTTCCCGGACTACAACCGGGTGATTCCGCGCGGTGGCGACAAATTTGTGCTGGCTGATCGGGCTACCCTGAAAAACACCCTGCAGCGTGCCGGTATCCTGTCCCATGAAAATATTCGTGGTGTGCGCCTGAACCTGTCTCCCGGCCAGCTGCAGGTGTTTGCCAATAACCCGGACCAGGAACAGGCCGAAGATGCATTGCCGGTAGACTATCAGGGCGAATCCCTGCAGATCGGTTTCAATGTAGGCTATCTGGTGGATGTGATGAATGCGCTGGACGATGCACAGGTAAAGATCACCCTGTCTAATCCCAACAGCAGTGCATTGATCGAAGCTGAGAACGACAGCAGCTGCCTGTATGTTGTTATGCCGATGCGGCTGTAAACATTTCCGGAGGAAGTTATGAGTGCCGTAGCGAATGGAATCAAAGGTGCTTTCCGAATTGGCCAGACCCTTTCGGTGCTCGGCCGCACGGGACTGAACTGGGTAAGGGGCGATCGGCCCCCTACCCCGCAGTTGCTGCGGCAAACGTTCGAAAACCTGGGGGCTACCTACATCAAGCTGGGCCAGTTCATTGCCAGCTCTCCGACGTTTTTTCCGAAAGAGTATGTCGAAGAGTTTCAGTATTGTCTGGATAAAACGCCGAGTCTGCCTTTCGGGGTGATCAAAAAGATCATCCGGGATGAATTGGGCCGACCCATTGATCAGGTGTTTGCAGAGATTGATCCGGTGGCGCTGGCCTCGGCGTCCATCGCCCAGGTCCATGCGGCACGGCTGGTCACCGGCGAGGACGTGGTGATCAAGGTGCAGAAGCCCGGTGTGGAAAACATTCTGCTCACCGACCTGAATTTTCTCTACCTGTCTGCCCGTGTTCTGGAAACCCTGGCACCCAAACTGTCCTGGACGTCGCTTTCCGGGATTGTCGATGAAATCCAGAAAACCATGATTGAAGAGTGTGATTTCATCAAGGAAGCCAACAACCTCAAGGTTTTCAGGCAGTTCCTGCATGATACCCACAACGAAGACGCCACCGTACCCCTCGTATACGAGCATTGCAGCAGTCGGCGAATTCTCACTATGGAAAGGTTCCATGGGGTGCCGCTGACAGACCTGGAGAGCATCCGGGGATTCTCCAGCGATCCCGAGCGTACCCTGATTACCGCGATGAACACCTGGTTTGCCAGCCTGACCCAGTGTGAGTTTTTCCACGCCGATGTACACGCGGGTAACCTGATGGTGTTAAAAGACGGCCGTGTAGGATTTATCGATTTCGGCATTGTCGGGCGTATCAAACCGGATACCTGGCAGGCAGTCAGTGATTTTATTTCCTCCATTATGGTGGGTAACTTTGATGGCATGGCCGATGCCATGATCAGGATAGGTGTTACTCACCGGGCAGTTCGGGTGGAAGACCTGTCGGCCGACCTCCAGAAACTTTACCGTCAGATGGACCGCATGGTGCCGGATGATATGCCGTACCAGGTGGACCAGGCCGAGGACGATGTGAATAACATCCTGATGGACATGGTGAAGGTTGGCGAAAGCCATGGCCTGCACTTTCCCCGGGAGTTCGCACTGTTGCTGAAGCAGTTCCTCTACTTTGACCGTTATGTGCATATTCTGGCGCCCGAGATGGATGTGTTTATGGACGAACGCCTGACCATGCTGCATTAACGAGGCATTTCGGGCTATCGAGATCTTGTCCCTATGGCGCTAGTGAAACTTCAGACCCAGAACTTTCGAAATCTGGCGCCAACCCCTGTCACCTTCTCCCCTTCTTTCAACCTGCTCTACGGTGCCAACGGCAGTGGTAAATCCAGTGTACTCGAAGCCATTGGTTATCTTGGCCTCGGGCGTTCGTTCCGGGTAACCCGGCACCAGGCTGTAGTGTCCCATGGCCAAAGCAGACTAACGGTGTTTGGCGGCCTGGATAGCGGACTGACCGTTGGGGATGATAGCGCGCTGAATGAGGCGGTTGCTCACCGGTTGGGGATTTCCCGGGATATCTCTGCCAAGGAAACCATGCTTCGGGTTGATGGCGAAGGCGTTCGCAGCCTGTCGGCCCTTGCCATGCATTTGCCCGTGTCGGTGATCGATCCGGGCGTGTTCGATATTGTGGCGGGTGGTCCTGGCAAGCGGCGCCAGTTTCTGGATTGGTTAGTGTTCCACGTGGAACCTTCGTTTTCCGCTTTATGGCAACAATGCCAGAGAGTGACATCACAGCGGAATCAAACGCTCAGAAATGGTAGACTGGACGAATCATTGATGCGGGTATGGGATAGCCAGTTTGGCACCCTTGCAGAATCTCTCAGCGACATCAGAGAGAAGGTTTTCCGGCAGTTCAAAGAAGCGTTCGATAAGGTGCTGCAAGAACTGGATGCCGGCTGGACCGATGGCCTGAAGCTCGAGTTTTATCCGGGCTGGGATAGGAGCCTTTCCCTGGTTGAGGTTCTGGCAAGTCATCGTGAGCAGGAACGGCGGATGGGTCATACCCTGTATGGCCCAAACCGGGCAGACATCCGGCTCAAGCTGGGTGGCCGTCCGGTCGCGGAAACCTTTTCCCGGGGCCAGCAGAAGACCTTGGTCATTCTGATGAAGATTGCCCAGGGCAAGGTACTGAGTGATCTCGGTAAACAGGTTACCTTTCTGCTGGACGATATCAATGCGGAGCTGGATGTGCGCCACCGGATCATGCTGGCCAGAAAGCTCCAGGAATTACGTTGTCAGGTGTTTATTACCTCCATCGAGCACCCGGAACCGGATGTGTTGTGGGCCGATGTGCAAGCACCTGAATACAGAATGTTCCACGTGGAACATGGAAAATTGACGGAAGAATAGACCGGGAATCACCTCAGGAGTCTCGTTAATGAGTGAATCGAACTACAATTCCTCCAGTATCAAAGTCCTCAAAGGGCTGGATGCGGTGCGTAAGCGCCCGGGTATGTACATCGGCGATACCGACGATGGCACCGGCCTGCACCACATGGTCTTTGAATTGGTGGATAACTCCATCGACGAGGCTCTGGCGGGTCACTGCTCTGAAATCGGCGTTATTATTCACCCGGATGAATCCATATCGGTAAAGGATAATGGCCGGGGTATTCCGGTGGATATCCACGAAGAGGAAGGTGTGTCTGCGGCGGAAGTTATCATGACGGTGTTGCACGCCGGTGGTAAGTTCGACGACAACTCCTACAAGGTATCTGGCGGTCTGCACGGTGTGGGTGTGTCGGTGGTTAACGCACTGTCCTCTACCCTCACCCTGACTATTCGCCGTGATGGCAAGGTCTACGAGCAGGTATACACCCATGGCGTGCCTAACGCACCGCTGGCAGAAGTGGGTGAAACCGAAGCATCCGGCACCAAGGTGCATTTTATCCCGTCGCCGGAAACCTTTACCCAGATTGAATTCCACTACGACATCCTGGCCAAGCGCCTGCGGGAACTGGCGTTCCTGAACAGTGGTGTGCGTATCCGCCTGACCGATGAGCGCAGCGGGAAGGAAGAAGTCTTCGAATACGAAGGTGGTTTGCGGGCCTTTGTTGAGCACCTGAATACCAACAAGACCCCGATTAACCGGGTGTTCCATTTCACCCGTGAGCGGGAAGACGGCATTGCCGTAGAAGTGGCCATGCAGTGGAACGACGCCTTCCAGGAAAACCTCTACTGCTTCACAAACAACATCCCCCAGCGGGATGGTGGTACCCACCTGGCCGGTTTCCGGGCTGCACTCACCCGGTCCCTGAACAACTACATCGAGCACGAAGGCCTGGGCAAGAAGGCGAAAGTAGCCACCACCGGCGATGACGCCCGGGAAGGCCTGACCGCCATTGTCAGCGTGAAAGTGCCTGACCCCAAGTTCTCCTCACAGACCAAGGACAAACTGGTTTCCTCCGAGGTAAAAACCGCGGTTGAGCAGGAGCTGTATCAGAGTTTTGCCGAGTACCTGCAGGAACAGCCGAACGAAGCCAAGCTGATCGTTAACAAGATGGTTGAAGCTGCCCGCGCCCGGGAAGCGGCCCGTAAGGCACGGGACATGACCCGTCGTAAAGGTGCCCTGGATATCGCTGGCCTGCCCGGCAAACTGGCGGACTGCCAGGAAAAAGACCCGGCCCTTTCCGAACTGTTCATAGTGGAGGGTGATTCTGCGGGTGGCAGTGCCAAGCAGGGTCGTGATCGGAAAACCCAGGCTATCCTGCCCCTGAAGGGTAAGATCCTGAACGTAGAGAAAGCCCGTTTTGACAAGATGCTGTCTTCTGCTGAAGTCGGCACCCTGATCACCGCGCTGGGCTGCGGGATTGGCCGGGAAGAATTCAACCCGGACAAGCTGCGTTATCACTCCATCATTATCATGACGGATGCCGATGTGGATGGTTCACATATCCGCACCCTGCTGCTCACTTTCCTGTTCCGCCAGATGCGTGAAATCATCGATCGTGGCCATGTGTTCATTGCTATGCCGCCCCTGTACAAGGTCAAGCGCGGCAAGCAGGAGCAGTACCTGAAAGATGAGAAGGCCATGGAAGCCTATCTCACCCAGAGCGCCCTGGAAGGTGCGCAGCTGTATGTGAATCCGGAGGCGCCTGCCATCAAGGATTCTGCCCTGGAAACCATGGTGAACGACTACCAGGCCGTGATGGCGATGATCAACCGCTTGTCCCGTGCCTACCCGGAGCTGGTTCTTCAGCAGATGATCCAGAACACCACCCTGACACCGGATCAGCTCAAAGAACAAGAGCAGGTTGCACGCTGGGTGGAACGCCTGGGTGAAGGGCTTGAGCTGGACAGCAAAACCGGCACCAAGTACGTGTTCTCGGTAACCCGTGACGAAGAGCGTGGCCTGTATTTGCCGAAAGTTACCCTGTATGTGCACGGTATTCCCTACGAGCACGTATTTAGCCACGATTTCTTCGAGTCTGCTTCCTATAAGGCCATCGCACGCCTTGGCGAAACCCTGGATGGCCTGATTGAAGACGGTGCCTACATCCAGCGTGGTGAACGCAAACAGGTAGTGCTGTCGTTCCAGGGTGCTCTGGACTGGCTGATGAAGGAAGCCCAGCGTGGCTTGAATATTCAGCGCTATAAGGGTCTGGGTGAGATGAACCCGGAGCAGTTGTGGGAAACCACCATGGATCCGGAAACACGCCGGATGATGAAGGTAACCGTGGAAGATGCCATTGCTGCAGATCAGATCTTCACCACACTGATGGGTGACGATGTGGAACCACGCCGCGAGTTCATCCAGAAAAACGCTCTGGAAGTACATAACCTGGACGTCTGATCGTCCGGAAAAGCAGAGCAAAAAAAACGGTGGCATCCGCGAGGAACCACCGTTTTTTTGTTATCCGTAGGAAGCCGATATTCCTGAAAGTACTATTTCGAAGACTGGGCCCGCTTTCGTTCCCGCTCTTTTTCCTTCTCGACCAGGTGCGGTGCCATCACCTCTTCCAGGGTGTGGCCGGTCAGTCTGCGAATGGTGCGCCACAGGTACCAGAAAATCAGCATCATCATCACCATGGAGGGAATGGCGATCATCGGGTAGCTGACCAGGGTCATCCGCCCCAGCTCCTCATTGAACGCCTGGGTACCGGATGGGCTCACCACAATCCACTTCGCCAGCACGTAGTTCATGATGGAGGAAAACAGGAAAGTGCCGGCAAAGAAGTAACTGGCCTTGAGCAAACGTGCTTCGAATTCATCCACACTGCCCCGCTCCTCCAGCGAGGCATGGATCTTATCCACATCCAGCACGTTGGGGTTGTACAGCAGGGTACGTACCAGCGGGTACCTGGTGCGAGTGGAGATAAGCACTGCCAGCCCGATCACCGCGGGTACCGCTGCTTCCTTAATGGCCAGCCAGCCGGCGTCCAGTTCCAGCAGCCCGAT
>CAYUNQ010000044.1:13027-14371 GCA_964446185.1 uncultured Marinobacter sp.
CAACGCTGATTACCCCCAGCAGGGCAATGAAGTTCTTCTTGCGGTACCGGAGCAGCTCGAACAGGCCCCAGCCGAGAGGAAACGCCAGACCGATAACAAGTGCGTTAACGCTGCCCAGATGTTCATCACCACTGAATTTCATCAGGATGACAGAAGGAATGATGATACTGACCAGCAGATCGATCCACGGACGGGGTTGGTGATCCGGGGTGGTCCTGGCTTTGGAGTTATCCGAAGTCATGAAAATACCTGAGTCTGAGAATTTGGCGCCGGCAAGCGAGCGCCGTGTTAATGCCCACAGTATACGATGAATCTGGCACAATCTGTTCCTTACCAACCGAACAGGAATTACCGTGCGCGCCTACGCTGATAACGACTACCCCGCCGACCACAAACCCGACTGGAAAGTGATAGCCGGGCTCTGGCCCTATCTGACCGAGTTCCGGGGCCGGGTAGCACTGGCGCTGTCTTTGCTGGTACTGGCCAAGCTGGCGACGGTCGTTACCCCGGTGGCCCTGAAATACATCGTCGACTACCTGGACCAGAACCGCGGCGCCGACATGCTGCTGTGGATTCCGGTGGTCCTGGTGGTGGCCTACGGCTCCCTGCGCTTTGGCGCCACCCTGTTCAACGAGTTACGGGATGCCGTGTTCGCCCGCGTGGCAGAAAGGGCCATGCGGCGGGTATCGTTGCGCATCTTTGAACACCTGCACCAGCGCGAACTGGGTTTTCACCTGGACCGAAAAACCGGTGGCCTGGCCCGGGATATCGAACGCGGCACCAACGGCATCAGCTTCCTGCTGCGCTTCACCCTGTTCAACATTGTGCCTACTATCCTGGAAATCCTGCTGGTCGCCGGCATCTTACTGGTGGTGTTTAACGTGGGTTACGTGCTGGCCATTCTGGTGGCGGTGGTGGTGTATGTGGTGTTCTCCATCAAAATCACCGAGTGGCGAACCAAGTTCGTGCGCGAGGCCAACGCAAGGGACAACCAGTCCAACTCCCGGGCCATCGACAGCCTGCTGAACTATGAAACCGTCAAATACTTCAACAACGAACGCTACGAAGCCGAACTGTATGACCAAGACCTGGACGAGTGGGAAAAGGCCCGGCTGAAGAACCGCTTGTCCCTGGCCACCCTGAACGCCGGCCAGGCGCTGATCATCGGCGTGGCATTGATTGTCATCATGGCCATGGCGGTGGGCGAAGTGGCCAGGGGCGAAATCACGCTGGGCGATTTCACCATGATCAACGCCTACCTGATCCAGCTGTTCATCCCCCTGAATGCTCTGGGCTTCGTCTACCGGGAAATCCGCCAGGCCCTGGTCAACGTGGAACGCCTGT
>CAYUNQ010000045.1:0-5870 GCA_964446185.1 uncultured Marinobacter sp.
GCCGTTCCTTGAGGACTGGATGCGCAAGCGCATCGGCCCGGCCGGCCTGGTCAAGGCACTGCAAACACACCTGCCGTCCTGGCTGGAGCAATCTCCGGAGATGCCGCAACTGGTGCACGACGCCTTGTTGCAGCTGCGCGGCAGCGGCCCGACCGAAGAGCAGAACCGGGCAACACTGGAGCTGATGAAGCAACAGCAACTGCGCAGTGAACGGCGCTGGCGCCGGGGCTTTATCGCCGCCGTACTGGCCGTGATTGCCGTGGGCAGCAGCCATCCGCAGGCACAGCAACTGGTGACCGACATGCCGGTGTGGAGCTGGGCATTGCTTGCCGCAGCCGCAGGCGTCATGCTCCGGGGTAGCCGGTGAACACAAAGATTTTCAGGATTCACACAAATGCAAGATTCCCCCGATAACGTCGTACAGCCTGACTGGCTGGACGACATCAAGTGGACCGAAGACGGCCTGGTGCCGGCCATTGCCCAGGATGCCGACAACGGCGACATCCTGATGATGGCCTGGATGAACCGGGAGTCCCTGGCATTGACCGTTCAGGAAGGCCAGGCGGTGTACTGGTCCCGTTCCCGCGGCAAACTCTGGCGCAAAGGCGAAAGCTCCGGGCACCAGCAGGTGCTCAGGGATATCCGCCTGGACTGTGATGCCGATGTAATCCTGCTGAAAGTGGAACAAAAAGGTGGCATTGCCTGCCATACTGGCCGGCGCAGCTGTTTTTACCGGACCCTGAAAGATGGCCAGTGGGTGAGTGCCGAGCCGGTACTGAAAGACCCGAACGCCATCTACGGCAGTAACTGAGGAGCAGACACCGTGAGCGATGTACTGGAACGCCTGGCACATGTCCTGGAAGCCCGCAAAGACGCAGACCCGAACACCTCCTATGTGGCCAGCCTGCATGCCAAGGGTTTGAACAAGATTCTGGAGAAGGTTGGCGAGGAGTGCACGGAAACCCTGCTGGCCGCCAAGGATGCCGAACATTCCGGGCAAACCCGGGATGTGGTATACGAGACGGCAGACCTGTGGTTCCACAGCATGGTTATGCTGTCGAGTCTGGGCCTTGGTCCGAAGGATGTCCTGGACGAACTGGCCAACCGGTTCGACCTCTCTGGCCTGGAAGAAAAAGCGTCACGACAATCCTGAGGGAGTACCCCTAACGGGGATTTCCGCAACAGGCAACCGTTGGCGTACAATGTCACGTAACAGCAACACTTGAACGAGGAACCCTCATGGGTATCAGTATCTGGCAACTTCTTATCGTACTTGGCATCGTTATCCTGTTGTTCGGAACCAAGAAACTGCGCAACATCGGCTCTGACCTGGGCGGTGCGATTCGTGGCTTCAAGAAGTCCATGAGCGACGAAGAGGAGAAGAAGCCGGCCGAACAGGACAACCTGGAAGGCCAGCAAGCCGAGCAGACCCAGGCCGAAGAAAAGCCCCGGGAAAAGCAGAGCTGAGCACACTGAATGTTCGATATCGGCTTTCTTGAGCTGCTGATCTGCGGCGTTATTGCCTTGCTCGTTCTGGGCCCCGAGCGGCTGCCCGGTGCTGCCCGGGCGGCTGGCCGCTGGATTGGCGGCGCCCGGCGCATGGTCGGCCAGTTCACCGCCGAGCTGGACCGCGAGCTGAAAGCCGAAGAACTGCGCAAGGAGTTGCGTAAAGCCGGCGATATCGGCCTGGATGATGTTCAGAAAACCGTCAAAGGTGCTTTGGATGAGGCCAGGAAGTACGAGCACATGATCCTGGACGACGGCTCCAAAAAGGCCCGCCCGGCTCCCGCTACCCGCCGGGTTACCAAACCGGAGGAAAGCGCTCCGGATTCGGCAGCAGCCCCGGCGGACCCGGGAAATACCCCATCCAGCACCGACGCCGAGCCCGGCCCATCGACTGAGAGTTCACCGGATCATCGTTCATGAATGCCAAGCCAGACGGCAATCAAGCCTCTTCTGAACAGCAGGAGATGCCCCTGATCGAGCACCTGCTCGAGCTGCGCAACCGATTACTGAAAATGGTGCTGGCAGTCATTGTCTGCTTCGCCGTTATCTACCCGTTTGCCAACGATCTCTACCTGCTGCTGTCCCAGCCCCTGAGGGAGCTATTGCCGGTGGGCCAGATGATGATTGCCACCGACATCACCTCGCCGTTCTTCGCGCCCCTGAAACTGGCCCTGGTACTGGCGGTGTTTCTGTCGGTGCCCTACATCCTGCACCAGGTGTGGAGCTTTATTGCTCCTGGCCTGTACCAGGAAGAAAAGCGCATTGCCGTCCCCTTGCTGATTTCCAGCATTTTCCTGTTTTATGCCGGGATGGCTTTTGCCTACTTTGTGGTGTTTCCGCTGGTGTTCGGCTTCTTTACCGCCATCGGCCCGGAAGGCATCGTGGAGCTGCCGGACATCACCAGCTACCTGAACTTTGTGCTGAAGATGTTCTTTGCCTTCGGCGTTGCCTTTGAAATTCCCATTGCCACCGTATTGCTGATTCTTACCGGCGCCACCACACCCAAGGATCTCGCTGCCAAGCGCCCCTACGTGGTAGTCGGCTGCTTTATCATCGGCATGCTGCTGACTCCGCCGGATATCATATCCCAGACGCTGCTGGCTGTGCCTATGTGGATTCTGTTCGAGTGCGGCATCATTTTTGGCCGCCTGGCCTACCGGGAGCCTGAGCAGGTCGCCGAAGACGAACCGGAAGCCTGATGAACCTGGCCCTGCTGTTCGACGAAGACTTCGTCAGCCCGGACCGGGCCCTGTTACGGGGCCGCCGGCTGGACCACCTGAAAACCGTGCTCAAGGCCAGCGCCGGCGACCGCCTCCCGGTGGGTAGGGTCAATGGCCTGATGGGGTACGGTGAAGTGCTGACACTGACCGGCTCCGAAGCGGAACTGCAGCTAACGCTGGACACCCCGCCACCGGCCGCCCTGCCACTGACCCTGATCCTGGCCATGCCGCGCCCCAAGATGTTCCGCCGGGTGCTGCAAACCTGCGCCTCGCTGGGCGTGAAAGACATCTGGCTGATCAACAGCTACAAGGTGGAAAAGAGCTTCTGGCAAACGCCTTGGTTGTCAGACGACAACCTGAAGGAAAACCTGACACTGGGCCTGGAACAGTCGAAAGACACGGTGATGCCGCAGGTGCATATCCGCAAACTGTTCAAACCCTTCGTGGAAGACGAACTGCCGGAATTGCTGGAAGGAAAGCGGGCGCTGGTCGCCCACCCCGGCATGGCAACCGCCTGCCCCGCCCACCTGACCGAACCCGCGGCCCTGTGCATCGGCCCGGAAGGCGGCTTTACCGATTACGAAGTCGGCAAGCTGGAACAAGCCGGTTGCCAGAGCGTGCATCTGGGCCCCCGGATTCTGCGGGTGGAAACCGCTGTACCGGTGCTGGTCAGCCGGCTCTTCGACGCCTGCCTCTGAACACCCTCCTCCCACCTGTTGCCACTACTGATGGATACCCATCGCCTCGGCGGCAATCCGGTTTTTCAGCGGCGCCAACTGGTTCAGCCAGCGCATGCCGGTGTTGCGCAGCCAGCGCACGGGCAGCTCGTCCCGGGCGAACAGCTGCTTGAAGCCTTCCATCGCCGCCATCATGGCCAGATTCTCACCTTTGCGCCGGCGCTGATAGCGGGCCAGTACCGAGGTATCGTCCGGAGCCAGGCCAAGTTCCCTGGCACGCTCAAGCTCCTCAAGCAACGCACGCACGTCGCCATAGCCCAGGTTTGCACCCTGCCCGGCCAGAGGGTGGATGGTATGGGCGGCGTCGCCCACCAGCGCCAGGCCATCAGTGACATAGTCCTTGGCGTGGCGCTGGCGCAGGGGAAAGGCAAAGCGCTGGGAAACCGCCAGCACCTCGCCCAGTTCCCGCTCGATGGCAGCTTCCAGCTGCTGCCGGAAACTCTCGGTCTCCAGCGCCATCAGGCGGCGGGCTTCTTCGGTGTCCTGGGACCAGACAATGGAACAGAAGTGTTCATCTCCGGCTTCGTTCAGTAACGGCAGGAAGGCCAGTGGCCCGGTCGGAGAAAACCGCTGCCAGGCCGTGTAACGGTGTTTCTGGCTGGTGCGGACGGTACACACGATAGCTTGCTGGTCGTAATCCCATTCCCGGGTTGCCAGGCCACTCCACTGGCGTAAGCGCGATAGCGCGCCATCTGCGCCCACCACCAGCGCAGCGGCCAAATGCCGGCCGTCCTCCAGTTCCACACCCTGCTCCCGGCTCCAGGCTTTCACCCGCACGCCGTCCAGTAATTGTACCGGACTGTCTGCAAGGGCTTCGAACAGGGCCCGGACGATATTCCGGTTCTCGACAATGGTGCCAAGGCTGCGGGCATGCAGCTCGGCGGTGTCAAAATGAATCCGGCCAGTGCCGTCAGCATCCCACACCGTCATTTCCCGATAGCCACAGTGGCGGCCGGCCTGCACGTTCTTCCAGGCACCAAGCTGTTCCAGCAGGCGCTGGCTGGCCAGGGAAATAGCGCTGACCCGGGCTTCGAAATCATCGACACTTGTGGCGGGTTCTGCCGCTGCCATCAGGCTTTCGACAGGAGCGCCTTCAATCAGCCCCACCTGCCAGCCTTGCCGGGACAAGCCCAGGGCCAGCGCCGAGCCGATCATGCCGCCACCGACGATCAGGATATCGAATTGCTGTGTTGGGGCATCAGCGGTCATGGTGTTCGGGCTCCTGCAAAGACTCAACAACTGAAATCACCGGCTTGCGCCCGCCGGTGCCCATGGCCTTGCGAGCAAACCAGCGCTTGGCTCCGGGCACCAGGTCCAGCCCGACCAGGCCGGCATCCCGGGCAGCAGCCAGCGGTGGCAGGGATTGTCCGAAAACACGGATCAGGGAATCGGAGAACTGCACCGTCTGCTGCCAGTCCTGGCGATGCAGGCGCTGGTATTCACCCAGTACAGACAGGTCACCGATCGACACACTGGCATCCACCGCCTTGCGGAACTGTTCCACCAGGGTCACCAGCCCACGCAGGGCCAGGTTGAAGCCTTGCCCGGCCACCGGATGCAGGGCATGGGCAGCGTTGCCCACCAGCGCCACGCCGGGGCGCACGGCTTCATCGACAGTCACCAGCTTCAGCGGATAATGATTGCACTGTCCGATGCGGGTAAAGCGCCCGAGGCGCCAGCCGAACCGCTCCTGCAGCTGCAGGCATTTTTCATCGTCGGACAGCGACAGTATCTGCTCCAGCGCGCTGTCAGTCAGCGTCCACACCAGCGCAGACTGGTTCTCGGCCCGCACCGGCGAGCCATGGGGCAACAGGGCCATGGGGCCTGAATCGGTAAAACGCTCGAACGCGGTATACCGGTGCGAATCGCTGGTGGACACGTTGGCAATCAACGCATTCTGGCCATAGTCCTCGGTTCGGGTCACAAAGCCCAACTGGTCCCGCAGCCCCGAACGGCCGCCATCGGCCACCACCAGGCACTGGCCGGTCAGGGTCTGTTCTTCACCCTCTTTACGGATGCTGACCTGTACGCCGCCGGCAATCGGCACCATGCCAACCACTTCCGCCGGCGCCTGCCAGCTTACTGGGGTTTCCAGCAGTGCCCGCATCAGGCAAAGCCCCATCCAGCGGTTGTCCGCCACATAACCCAGGGCCGGCTGGCCATGGTCGGCCGCATCCAGCCGGGTGGCGCCGAACCGGCCGCGGTCAGAGACATGAATATTCCGGATGGGCGTCGCGTGTTCAGACAGCGCCGCCCACAAGCCCAGTTCTTCGAAGATCAGCCGGGAACCCCAAGCCAGCGCCGTGGAGCGGGCGTCATAGCTGGGCTGGTAATCCTCCGGCAGGGCATCGGGAAAATCGACCTGCAGCTGCTTGGTATTGGCTCAAACGGCCACATCGCCTTTAAT